>NZ_JAPCJD010000002.1:0-127812 GCF_027707845.1 Aeromonas sp. QDB14
TTGGCAGACATAGGCTCTTCCCTGGCAAAAGGGAGAGCGTATCAAAGGTTTTTAAATCAATGCGTTAAGGATGATTCCGGTGAATGTGAACAGTGATTCCGGGATGTTGAACACTGTTTCCGGAAAGGAGGGGCGAAGTGTTCAGGTTGAACCGGAATGAGCGTTCACATTGGTCCGGAAATGGTGTTCACGTTGAATCGGAATTGGTGTTCATGATCGGCCGGAATATGCACAGCTCGTCGAGATGGCAATCCGCCACCAGTTGCACCCCGCGAGAGGCGCGGATCTGGCGCGCTCCGGTGGGGCAACAGGAGGCCAGCACCACATCGATGCCACCTCGAACCAGGGTATCGACGATGGCAACCGTCTCTATCTCTTCCGACCCGGGGGCCACCAGTACCAGTACGCTCATCTTGCACTCCTTGCTTGCCAGCTGCTCTGCTCAGCGCTTCTCTTTGATGGCCTGATAGAGACCCTGATTGACCGGCACCGCGATACCGTGAAGGGCGGCCTTGTTCAGCAGGAAGCCGGTGATGGCCTCGATCTCGGTCTCGCGGCCCTGTTCCATGTCCTGATACATGGAAGAGTAATTGTCGGCGGTGAGCTCCACCACCATCATGACACGGCGTAGCAGCTCTTCGCTGCCGGTAGGCTGACTTTCGGCCCGCATGACGTCAGCCACTTCCACGCAGATTTGCTGCAGGGCATCGGCAAAACGCGGACCGGCCAATTCGCCGTTCTTGAGCTTATAGAGCGCGGTGAGGGGATTGATGGCGCAGTTGACGGCGAGTTTCTGCCACTGGCGTGTCAGGATCTGCTCATCCCAACCGGCCTGACCCAGGGCGCTGGCCAGCTCGTCGGCGAGGTGGGCATGGGCACGGGCCGCTTCGTTGATTGGGCCCAGCCAGGTCTCCCCCTTGCCGGTGTGGCGGAACACGAAGTGGCCGCTCTGCATGGCGCCATGGCTGGTGACGCCGGCGATCACCGGATTGTCGGGGAAGAGTGCGACCACCTGATCGGCGATCCCCATGCCGTTGTGCAGCAGCACGATGGGCACTCCTGCCGCCAGTTGCCCGACCAGAGGAGTGAGGGCCGATATCACCTGCCCCGCTTTGGTCATCACCAGCAGGCGTTTGATGCAGCCCGGCTTGTCGATGAAGGCGCGTTCGATGGCCAGGAGCTGGGTATGCCCCTCAAGGGAGGTAAAGTCGACGCCGGGGTGCAAGGTGGCACGATGGCGCTCGCGCAGCAGGAGGCGGGTTGCTTGGCCGCTTTGGGTCAACAGGGAGGCGAAGACGCCGCCCAGGGCGCCACAGCCCAGCAAGGTCCACTCGGGAGAGACAGGGTGACGGCGTGTTTTCAGGTTGTTGTCGCGTAATCCGCTTGGCATGAAGAGGCTCGATCATGGGAAGGGCTGCCATCCTGTCAACCGCCAACCCGGGATAAGGGAAGATGTCGCTTGGTGAATACCTGGAACTGGTGCATGAGCTGGTTGCCGGGTCGTGCTCAAGGTTCATGCACAGCCAGGGAGCCTCATGTATGCATGACCATACGGGTTCCTGGGCTGCACTTCACCGAGTGTCGGACCTCTCGCGACCGCTCCTGGACGGGTTCTAACGGGTCTCACCATTCCTGTGCGCAGGGGATTCTAGCAGAGCAATCCCATCGAAATCAGCAAATTTGCCCGTTTTCTGGTAGATTTGCCCACCTGTCAGCACAACCTGAAGTACAGCATGAGGAGCCCGGCTATGCCGTCATTCGATATTGTCTCTGAAGTCAAAATGAACGAGGTGTTGAACGCCGTTGATAACGCCAACCGTGAACTGGCGACCCGTTTCGATTTTCGTGGTGTGGAAGCCAGCTTCGAATTGAACAAGGAAGAAGTGAAGCTGGAAGCCGACGCCGATTTTCAGCTCAAGCAGATGGTCGAGATCCTGCGTGGCGCCCTGCTCAAGCGCCAGATCGAGAACAGTTCCATGGACGTGGGTGACAGCGTCCACTCCGGCAAGCGTTTCCACCTGACCGTGAAGTTCAAGCAGGGGATCGACAAGGAAGTGGCCAAGAAGCTGGTGAAGCTCATCAAGGATTCCAAGATCAAGGTGCAGGCCGCCATCCAGGGCGACGAGGTGCGGGTCACCGGCAAGAAGCGCGACGATCTGCAAGAGACCATGGCGCTGGTGCGTGGCGCCGAACTGGGCCAGCCGATGCAGTTCCAGAACTTCCGCGATTGATGGCGAACGGGGAGGGCGCGGCTCTCCCCCCACTGCCAGCATGAGGGCATAAAAAAACCGGAGCAGCTGCTCCGGTTTTTTTGTGTCCGTGTGACGAGTTCGATTAGAACTTGTAGGTCACGGAGAAGTAGTGGCTGAAGCCAGAGCTCTTCCACGGGGTACCGTCGTAGGCGGTGGAACCGTCTTTGGTGCCGTAGGCATCCATGAAGTACTTCAGGCCGTAACCGACGGCGTAGCGGTCGGAGTGCCAGTAGATACCGTGGAAGGTAGCCAGGTTGTCGCTGGTACGGTCAGCACGGTTGTGGGTGTCCAAGTCGAAGGCGTAGTCCAGGTAACCCTGATAGGAGACGAAGCTTCCGTTGCTGAAGGTGTAGAAAGGCTTGAACCAGTTCATGGCGAACCAGTAACCGTTCCACTCACCCTCTTCTTCGGTGAAGAACTGGTTTTCGGTGGCGTGACGAGCATACAGGTTCATGCCCACTTTGCCGAACCAAGGCACTTGTACATCAGCACCCAGACCGATCATGTTTTCCATCTGGTTGTCGCCGATGTTGTTCAGAGAGGCGATGTAAACCTCTTGCACCGGACCGAAGGAGAGATCTTTACCAGTCAGCGCATCCAGAGACATACGCGGCGCAAACTTCATGAACAGGTTCTGACCCTTGTGCTTGTCGCTGTGACGGGAGTCGAAGATATCGAAGACGTCGACGTAACCGTACAGGTCAAACAGGCCGGAGCGACCACCGAATTCCATTTCGAAGTAGGTGTCGTTGTAATCTTCAGCACCTGCAGTGAAAGGACGTTGGTCGATGGTGTGCATCACGTTGAACTGCATCCACTTGTAGTCGTTCTTGTGGATGTCGCCGCTGTAGTCGGCAGCGAAGGCCGGAGTGGCGGAGGCAGCCAGCAGACCGGCAGCGATCAGAGTCTTGGTAAATTTGGCCATTTTATTGGTCTCTTGTGCGTTAGTTGAGGTTTTCCGTAGCCTGCCCACAAGGAGCGGGAGGGATTCTAGCCAAATAAATTCAACGGATAAACAAGCACCAGGGAACTTTGTCAGGATTTGTGAATCTAATCACCCCCTAAAATGCGCAAACGCTTGCTATTTGTGCGTTTGTGGTGACAAGGTGCTGCCTCGTTTGGCAACCATGATGATCAGGATCATCACCGGAATACCGAGCAGACTGGTGCCGATGAAGAAGTGGCTGTAGCCGATCTGCTCCACTACCCGGCCGGAAAAACCCGCCAGCAACTTGGGCAGCAACAGCATGATGGAGCTGAACAGGGCGTACTGGGTGGCGGAGAAGGCGACGTTGGTGAGACTCGAGAGATAGGTCACAAACGCAGCCGTGGCGATGCCGGCGCTGAGGTTGTCCAGCGAGATGATCAGGGTCAGCAGCTCCAGGTTGTGGCCCACTTCGTTGAGGAGAGCGAACAGCAGGTTGGTGCTGGCGGTCAGCACGGCGCCGAGGAACAGGATGCGCAGGGTGCCAAAGCGCATCACCAGCACGCCCCCGAGCGCGGCCCCCACCAGCGTCATGATGATGCCATAGACCTTGGTGATGGTGGCCACTTCCGTCTTGCTGAACTGCAGATCCACATAGAAGCTGTTGGACATCACCCCCATCACCACGTCCGAGATGCGATAGCAGGCGATAAGCCCCAGGATCAGCAGGGCCGAGGAGCCGTAGCGGCGGAAGAAGTCGGCGAAGGGGCACCAGATGGCCTCGTAGGTCCAGGCCCCCAGCCCGGCCAGCGTGGGTGACCAACCCCGTGCCAGCAGGGTAGCCTTGCGCGCCATCTGCTGCTCGTCCTGACTCTTGAGATCGATCTGCGGCTCGTGACTCATCAGGGTGGTGAGGATGCCAAGAGACATCAGCCCTCCCATCAGCAGATAGGTGAGCTGCCAGCCGCGATAGTCATAGCCGCTGTTGCTGCCGAGCCAGGCCGCCAGCGCAAGCGCCCCCGCTCCCGCCATGATCATGGCGAGTCGATACCCCGTCATATAGGACGCGGCCATGGCCGCCTGCAGCCGCTCGGGAGCGGATTCGATGCGATAGGCGTCGATGACGATGTCCTGGGTGGCAGAGGAGAAGGCCACCAGCAGGGCGAAGAGGGCCAGCTGGGCGAGCTGGGTCTTGGGATCGCAATAGGCCATCCCCGCCAGGGAGAGGGCGATCAGCACCTGGGAGAACAGCATCCAGCTGCGTCGTCGCCCAAGCAGCCGTGACAGCAGGGGCAGGGGCAGCCGATCCACCAGGGGCGACCACAGCCACTTGAAACCGTAGGCCAGCGCTACCCAGCTCATGTAACCGATGTCGGTCAGGCTGACATCCGCCTCGCGCAGCCAGAACGAGAGGGTGCCAAAGACCAGCAGCAAGGGCAGGCCGGAGGAGAATCCCATGGCGAACAGGATGAGTACCCGCGCTTCCAGATAGACGGCGAGGGCATCTCGCCAGCGGGTGGCGCGGCCCGGTGTGTGGCTGGGCGGGCGGAGATTGTTCAACAGCCTGACTCCTCTGGGAAAAGGGGGTCATTTTGTCAGGTTCGGCAGGCGTAGCCAAGGCAAGCCGAGTGGCGGGCGGCAGGTTTCAGGGGCGCGAGCCGATGCAGTGGTGCGGGCAGGGGCCCTCGTCGGCGAGAAAATTGGCGCAGGCCATGAGTTGCAGGCGCAGCGCGTCATCACAGAGGAGGCGCTGCTCATCCCACAGGTGCAGGCTGTGAAGCAGATGCCAGAACACTCCTTCCTGTGCGTTGGCGGGGGTTTTGTCCATGGGGATCACGCAGAGCGCCTGCCAGTGGGAGAGGAGCTGCCAACTCAAGTCTTCCAGCTGCTGATAGGGAATCTTGCGTGCCAGAAAATGGCGAACCGCCTGGGCCAGCGGGCCGGCGTGTTGGGTTATGTAATCATGACAGGTCACCGGCTCCTCCTTCTGGTTCTGCTCCCCGATGCGTGGCACACATCGGGGAGCAGAGTATAGAAAAAGAGACCGGTGACCCGTTCAGGGACGCGGTGGAATGTGATCCGGGCCGCGTTATTTGTCCGCGAGCAGCACCACTTTCTTCAGGATGATGGGGCTGGTGGGGACGTCGTTGGCACGCAGGATGGAGCTGTAGCCGGTCTGGACCTGGGCCAGTTTGTCCAGCACCTCCATCCCCTTCACGACCTGGCCGAACACGGTGTAACCGGCGCCGGCATTGGCGTTGAGGTTGTCGTTGTCCACCAGATTGAAATAGAACTGGCGAGTGGCGCTGTCGACCGCCTGGGTGCGGGCCATGGCGATGGTGCCGCGCTTGTTGGGCAGGCCGCCTCTGGACTCGTTGACCACGGGATCGAAGGTCGGCAGGGGCTGGAACTGCTGGTTGTAGCCTCCACCCTGCACCACGAAGTTCTGGATCACCCGGTGGAACAGGCTGCCGTCATAGCTGCCGTCTGCCACGTAGCGCAGGAAGTTCTTCACGGTCTGGGGCGCCTGTTTGGGGGCCAGCTCCACGACGATGGTGCCATGGTTGGTCTCCATCTGGACTTTTTGACCGGCAAAAGCCAGGGGGGCGATCAGGGTGACCAGTAACCAGAGTTTCTTCATTTATATATCCTCGCTCAGCTCGGCTGACCCTTGAGATAACCGCGCAGCGCCTCGTCGGCCATGATCTGCTGCAGCACGCTGCCCAGCTGCTGGTTCAGAGTGGATTCCAGATCGGCCATGCTCGGCTCACCCGGGCCCTCCTTGCTGGAGGACATGTTGAACTGCTTGGTCAGCTTGCTGCCCTGGAAGTCCGCAATCACCTGCAGGCTGACGCGGGACTTGGTGACATAGGTGAAGGTCTTCTCTTCCACGGTGACGGCGGCAGTGGAGATGGCCAGCGTCAGGTTGGTGGTGCCGCTGTTGCCCACTTCCAGGCCCTGGCTGCGCAGCCCTTCCGCCAGTTTTTCAGCCAGCAGGCTGTTGAGAGGCTGACTGCTGTTCACCAGCACAGGAGCCTTCTCTTTCTTCTTGATGGAGAAGACATAGGCGGCTTCACGCTTGTCCACCCCTTCCATGGTGATGCGGTTGCCGGAGTAGTACTGCTGGTTGGAGGGGATGACTTGCGGGTTGAGCAGGGCGCTCTCGGGCCAGTGAGTAGCACAACCGCCCAATACCAGAGCGGCCAGCAGCAAGAGTGACTTTTTCATCATGGGTTTCCTTTAGCTTTATCTTTAGCGTTTGATGGCTTTCAAAATAACGAATTTGCTGTTCGACGCAACGACTTGTGCGTTGCCAAACAGGCGCTTGAGTTTGTTGTGATAGTCCAGATGACGGTTGCCTACTATCCAGAGTTCGCCCCCCTGAGGCAACACCCGGTGGGCATCGCTGAACATCTGCCAGGCGATGTGATCGGTGATCGCCTGCAACTGATGGAAGGGGGGATTGCAGAGGATCCTGTCCGCTGCCCCGACGGGAACGTCATCGAGACAGTTGTTGACCATGAAGTGGGCACGGGGCAGGGCATCGGGCAGGTTGTGCTCGACGTTGAGCCGTGCGGACGCTACCGCCATCCGGGATTCGTCGATGAAGGTCACCTCCACCTCGCTGTCGCGCGCCAGCAGGGAGAGCCCGAGCACGCCGTTGCCACATCCCAGATCGATCACCCTGCGGGCACTGTGGATGGGCAGGTTGTCCAGCATGAAGCGGGCGCCGATATCCAGGCTCGTGCGCGAGAACACGTTGGCATGGTTGTGGATGAGCATGTCGGTGCCTTCCAGCGGCCAGACGGTCGGGAAGGGACTGGTCAGGAACGGGCGCTCGACGGCCGGGGTGCAATGAATGAGGCGCGCCTTCTTCCAGGCGAGCGAGGTGCGGGTCTCCCCCAGATACTTCTCGAACAGCTTGAGGGTGGAGGTGTGGATGTCCTTGGCCTTGCCGGCAGCAATGATGCGGGTCGCAGGGGTGACGACCCCGCGCAGGGCAAGCAGTTGCTGCTCCAGCAGCGCCTGATACTTGGAGACCTTGATCACCACCAGGGCGGGGGCATCGGGCAGGGGGGCCAGGGCATCCTGCAGGGTGATGGCGTGGGGATCCAGCCCGTTTTCCGCCAGGTTGGCCAGGGTGGCCCGCTCGCTGATGTGGGAGTCGGTCACGCAGACGGGGGCGTGGGCATGCAGGTAGCCTGCCAGGGCGCCGAAGCCGTCGTTCATGATGATGACGGGGCCGTCAGGTGCCTGCTGCGATTCGGCAAGGTGGCTTATCAGATACTCGTCCGCCGCATCCCAGGCCTGCAGGGGATCCTGGCTCTGCCGTGGGTAACGATACAGGGTCAGGCGGCAGTGGGCCGTGTCGAGCAGGGTTTGCATAGGCAAGAGTCCAACGTGTGATTGATGAATGGCGACCGTCTGCCCCGTGTTGCCCGGCAGCGGTGAAAGTGGCGCTATTCTAGCGGCGGCGGAGAAATTCACCAGTCCGGTGCGGCGAGAGCGAGCGGATCCTTCGTACCTGATGCATCGGGCGCACAACCCTGGCTACAATGGCCGGATATTCAACGAGGAGTCCTTACCGTGAGCATGCAACAACAGATAGAGGCCAAGCTGGCCGCCGCGCTCTCCCCGAGCCACCTGGAAGTGATCAATGAAAGCTACATGCACAGGGTGGCACCGGGCTCCGAAAGCCACTTCAAGGTAGTCGTGGTGAGCCAGGCGTTTGAGGGACAGCGTTTGCTGGGGCGCCATCGTCAGGTGAACGGGGTGCTGGCCGACGAGCTGGCGGGAGCCATTCATGCATTGGCGCTGCATACCTATACCGAATCCGAGTGGCAGGCCCGGGAGCAGGCGCCAAAGACGCCGGGTTGCGTCAGCAAATCCCCCTTTGCGTGAGCCGTTGGACCTTCTGATGGCGCCTTCCTCGGGCCATTAACAGCGCTATCACGAATGGTGTGCCGCCAGGGATGAGGGGTGTAGCATTATTTTTTCTAATCCTTTTCCTTATGTTTGAAAAATACCTCTATATGGTTAGTTTTGCGAAAAGTCCTTTAAAACCACGGTTTGCAAGGACGTGCGCGAAATATTCAGTGAAGGTTAATTTTGTGATAGGGCGGGGATTTTCCCCATTTGGCGTGGCGGCTAACTCGCCTAAGGTGGTAAACTCAGGCGCTTTTGAATGATCCTGTATGTTGCTGATTTGTTTATTTCTTCGACAGCTTTCCGCGATGTTGACGGGCTCATTCAACAACTCGTCGTGATGTATTTCTCGGCGCTAACCAACCTGTCTTCCCTTAACGGTAGTGCAAGTGAGTATGATTACAATTAAAAGAGGACTGGACATCCCCGTGCTGGGTGCTCCGGAGCAAGTAATCTACGATGGCCCGGCCATCACCCGTGTTGCTACACTCGGCGAAGAGTTCGTGGGGATGCGTCCTACTATGTTTGTCAAAGTAGGTGATCGCGTCATTAAAGGTCAGGAGCTCTTCGAAGATAAGAAGAATCCCGGCGTTAAATTCACGGCCCCTGCCACCGGTGTGGTTTCTGAGATCAACCGTGGTGCCAAGCGTGTTCTCCAGTCCGTCGTCATCGACATTGATGGGTCCGACGAGCAGGTGACCTTTGAGCATTTTGCCTCCGCCGAGCTGGCACAGCTCGAGCGCAGCAAGGTGCAGGAGATCCTGGTCGCATCAGGCCAATGGACCGCGCTGCGTACCCGCCCGTTCAGCAAGGTGCCGGCCGTGGGCTCCACCCCGCGCTCCATCTTCGTCACCGCCATGGACACCAACCCGCTGGCCGCCAGTGCGGAGCTGATCATCAAGGAACAGGCCCAGGCCTTCCTCGACGGTCTGGCCGTGCTGACCCGCCTGACCGATGGTACCGTCCACGTCTGCAAGGGCGAAGCCAGCCTGCCGCACTCCTCCCTGGCCCAGGTCAAGGAAGCCGTGTTCGTCGGTCCGCATCCCGCCGGTCTGCCGGGCACTCACATCCACTTCCTGGATCCGGTCGGTGCCAACAAGGTGCAGTGGCACATCAACTATCAGGACGTGATCGCTTACGGCAAGCTGTTCACCACCGGCCAGATCTTTACCGACAAGGTGATCTCCCTGGCTGGCCCGAACGTCATCAAGCCGCGTCTGCTGCGTACCCGTCTGGGTGCCAGCCTCAGCCAGCTGACCAACAACGAGCTGCGTGCGGACGAAAACCGCATCATCTCCGGTTCCCTGCTGAGCGGTGCCAAGGCCGAAGGGGTCCATGACTACCTGGGTCGCTTCCACAACCAGGTGAGCGTGCTGGGCGAAGGCCGTGAGAAAGAGTTCATGGGCTGGGTCAAACCCAGTGCCAACAAGTTCTCCATCACCCGTACCACCCTCTCTCACCTGATGAAGGGCAAACTCATCAACTTCACTACCACCACCAACGGTAGTGATCGCTCCATGGTGCCTATCGGCAACTATGAGCGTGTGATGCCGCTCGACATCCTGCCGACCCTGCTGCTGCGGGATCTGATCTCCGGTGATACCGACAGCGCGCAGGCGCTCGGCTGCCTGGAGCTGGATGAGGAAGATTTGGCGCTCTGTACCTTCGTCTGCCCCGGCAAGACAGAGTACGGCCCCGTCTTGCGTGAGTGCCTGACCAAGATCGAACTGGAAGGTTAAGCGATGAGTTTCAAGCAACTTCTTGAAAATATGGAACATCACTTCGAGCCGGGTGGCAAGTACGCCAAGTACTATGCCCTGTTCGAAGCGGCGTACACCCTGTTTTATACCCCGGGTTCCGTGACCCGCAATGCCGCCCATGTCCGTGATGCGATCGATCTGAAGCGCATGATGATCATGGTGTGGCTGGCTGTGTTCCCGGCCATGTTCTGGGGCATGTACAACGTCGGCAACCAGTCTATCGCCGCTATCGCCCACATGGGCAGCGCGGCCGGTGCCGATTCCTGGCAATACGCCCTGGCCACCCTGTTCGGTGCCTCGCTGGATCCGGCCGTCGCCGGCATCGGCAGCAAGATGCTGATCGGTGCGGCGCACTTCTTCCCGATCTACATCACCGTCTTCATCGTCGGTGGTTTCTGGGAAGTGTTGTTCGCCATGGTGCGCAAGCACGAGATCAACGAAGGCTTCTTCGTGACCTCCATCCTGTTCGCCCTGATCGTGCCGCCCGAGCTGCCCCTGTGGCAAGCTGCCCTGGGTATCACCTTCGGTGTGGTGCTGGCCAAGGAAGTGTTCGGTGGTACCGGCAAAAACTTCCTGAACCCGGCGTTGGCGGGTCGTGCCTTCCTGTTCTTCGCCTACCCGGGTCAAATCTCCGGTGATGCGGTCTGGGTTGCCGTTGACGGCTTCTCCGGCGCAACCGCACTGAGCCAGTGGGCCCAGGGCGGCCAGATGGCGCTGATCAACGGTGCCACCGGTGAAGCCATCAGCTGGATGGATGCCTTCCTTGGCAACCTGCCCGGTTCCATCGGTGAAGTTTCCACCCTGATGATCCTCATCGGCGCAGCCATGATCGTCTATATGCGCATCGCCTCCTGGCGCATCATCGCCGGCGTCATGGTCGGCATGGTCGCGACCTCCCTGCTGTTCAACGTCATCGGTTCCGATACCAACCCCATGTTCAGCATGCCGTGGCACTGGCACCTGGTGTTGGGTGGCTTCGCGTTCGGCATGGCCTTCATGGCGACCGACCCCGTTTCCGCTGCCTTCACCAACAAGGGCAAGTGGTGGTATGGCGCCCTGATCGGCGTGATGGTGGTGCTGATCCGGGTAGTGAACCCCGCCTTCCCGGAAGGCATGATGCTGGCCATTCTGTTCGCCAACCTGTTTGCCCCCTTGTTTGACCATTTCGTGGCGCAGGCGAACATCAAGCGGAGGATCGCACGTGGCGTTTAATAAAGACTCTACTACCGGCACCCTCGCCGTAGTGACCGGTCTGTGTCTGGTCTGCTCCATCGTGGTCTCCGTGGCTGCCGTGGGTCTGCGTCCGGCCCAGCTGGAAAACAAGGCACTGGACAAGCAAAGCAACATCCTGTCCGTCGCCGGCGTCGACATCAGCGCCGTGGCCAAGCGTGATCTGGCCCAGCTCTATGGCGACAAGATTGAAGCGCGTCTGGTGGATCTGACCAGCGGTGAGTTCGTTGACGGCGACGCCGACAACTTCGACACCAAAGTCGCCGCCAAGGATCCGGCCAAGAGCATCCGTCTGGCCCCGGCCGACGACAAGGCCGGCCTGCGTCAGATCTCCAAGCTGGTTCCCGTGTTCTTCGCGAAAGATGCCGAAGGCAAGGTCGACAACATCATCCTGCCGATCTACGGCCAGGGTCTGTGGTCCACCATGTATGCCTTCGTAGCGGTCGCGGCCGACGGTCAGACCATCAAGGGCATCACCTACTATGACCACGGTGAAACCCCGGGTCTGGGTGGCGAGATCGAGAACCCGGCCTGGCGCGAACTGTTCGTCGGCAAGAAGCTGTTCGACCAGAACGGTCAGCCTGCGCTGCGGGTGATCAAGGGCCATGCTCCGGCTGGTTCCGAGCATGAAATCGACGGCCTGTCTGGTGCAACCCTGACCGGTAATGGTGTACAGCACACCTTCGACTTCTGGATGGGCCCCAAGGGCTTCGGTCCCTTCCTGGCCAAGGTACGTGCAGGAGAAATCAACAATGGCTGACAAGAGCGAAATGAAAAAGTTGCTGTTGACGCCTGTGCTCGGCAACAACCCCATCGCACTGCAGGTGCTGGGTGTCTGTTCCGCGCTGGCCGTTACCAGCCAGATGAAGACGGCGTTCGTGATGACGCTGGCCGTTACCGCGGTCACCGCCTTCTCCAACCTGTTCATCTCCCTGATCCGCAACCAGATCCCGAACAGCGTGCGGATCATCGCCCAGATGGCGGTGATTGCCTCGCTGGTTATCGTGGTTGACCAGGTGCTCAAGGCGTATGCCTATGACATCTCCAAGCAACTGTCGGTGTTCGTCGGCCTCATCATCACCAACTGTATCGTGATGGGTCGTGCCGAAGCCTACGCCATGAAGAGTGCCCCGCTGCCCTCCTTCCTGGACGGTATCGGCAACGGTCTGGGTTATGGCGCCGTGCTGCTGACCGTGGCCACCGTGCGCGAGATCCTGGGTTCCGGCACCTGGTTCGGCATCGAGCTGCTGCCGCTGGTGAACAATGGTGGCTGGTATGTGCCCAACGGCCTGCTGCTGCTGCCGCCGAGTGCGTTCTTCATCATTGGTCTGATCATCTGGGGCGTGCGCACCAAGGATCCCAAGCAGGTGGAGGCGAAGGATTAAGGTATGGAACACTATATCAGTCTGTTGATTCGCTCGATCTTCATCGAGAACCTGGCGCTCTCCTTCTTCTTGGGGATGTGTACCTTCCTGGCGGTGTCCAAGAAGGTCAAGACCGCCATGGGCCTGGGGATTGCCGTTATCGTGGTTCAGACCGTTGCCGTCCCGGCCAACAACCTGATCTACAACTACGTGCTTAAAGACGGTGCCCTGGTATCCGGTCTGGATCTGAGTTTCCTGAGCTTCATCACCTTCATCGGGGTGATCGCGGCCCTGGTACAGATCCTGGAGATGGCCCTGGACAAGTACTTCCCGGCCCTCTACAACGCCCTCGGTATCTTCCTGCCGCTCATCACCGTGAACTGCGCCATCTTCGGCGGCGTCTCCTTCATGGTGCAGCGTGACTACAACTTCGTTGAGTCCGTGGTCTATGGCGTGGGTTCGGGTGCAGGCTGGATGCTGGCCATCGTCGCGATGGCAGGGATCCGTGAGAAGATGAAATATTCCGATGTTCCGGAAGGCCTGCGTGGCCTTGGCATCACCTTCATCACCGCGGGTCTGATGGCGCTGGGCTTCATGTCCTTCTCTGGTATTTCCCTGTAATCGGAAAGGAAATATAGATGGAAATTATTCTGGGTGTGGTCATGTTCACCGTGATCCTGCTGGCCTTGGTGGCAGTCATTCTGTTCGCCAAGTCCAAGCTGGTGACCGCCGGTGACGTGACAATCAGCATCAACGGCGACCCGGCCAAGGCTGTGACCAGCCCGGCGGGTGGCAAGCTGCTTGGCGTGCTCGCCGGCAGTGGTATCTTCGTCTCCTCCGCCTGTGGCGGCGGCGGCTCCTGTGGTCAGTGCAAGGTGCGTGTGAAATCCGGCGGCGGCGACATCCTGCCGACCGAGCTGGATCACATCAGCAAGGGCGAAGCCCGTCATGGCGAGCGTCTGGCCTGCCAGGTCACCGTCCGCTCCGACATGGACATCGAGCTGCCGGAAGAGATCTTCGGCGTGAAGAAGTGGGACTGTACCGTCATCTCCAATGACAACAAGGCCACCTTCATCAAGGAGCTCAAGCTGCAGATCCCGGATGGCGAGAGCGTGCCGTTCCGCGCCGGTGGTTATATCCAGATCGAAGCGCCTGCCCACCACGTGCAGTACAAGAACTTTGATATTCCCGAGGAGTATCGTGGCGACTGGGATCGCTTCAAGATCTTCGAGCTGGAGTCCAAGGTCAACGAGCCGATCATCCGTGCCTACTCCATGGCGAACTATCCGGAAGAGTTCGGCATCATCATGCTGAACGTGCGGATCGCAACCCCGCCTCCCAGCAACTGGACTGCCCCTCCCGGCCAGATGTCTTCCTACATCTTCAGCCTGAAGGCCGGTGACAAGGTGACCATCTCCGGTCCGTTCGGCGAGTTCTTCGCCAAGGACACCGACGCCGAAATGGTGTTCGTCGGTGGTGGTGCGGGTATGGCGCCGATGCGCTCCCACATCTTCGACCAGCTGCGCCGTCTGAAGACCAAGCGCAAGATGAGCTTCTGGTACGGTGCCCGTTCCAAGCGCGAGATGTTCTATGTCGAAGACTTCGACATGCTGCAGGCCGAGAACGACAACTTCCAGTGGCACGTCGCCCTGTCCGATCCGCAACCGGAAGACAACTGGGATGGCTACACCGGCTTCATCCACAACGTGTTGTTCGAGAACTACCTCAAGAACCACGAGGCGCCTGAGGATTGCGAGTTCTACATGTGCGGGCCTCCCGTGATGAACGCCGCCGTCATCAACATGCTGAAAAACCTCGGTGTTGAAGACGAGAACATCCTGCTGGATGACTTCGGTGGTTAATCCATGCACAGCGTTGTAAAGACCTGGCTAGCCTTCGGGCTAGCCTTTTTCTTGACTGGGTGCGGTCAGGAAACGGTCCAATCGAAGCCGGAGATCCACATCACCGGCAGCACCATGGGTACCTACTACTCCATCAAGGTGGCAGATAGCGCTGTTCAGGATGCCGCCAGGCTGCAAGCCGAGGTTGACGTCTTGCTGGAGCGGGTCAACGATCAGATGTCGACCTATCGCCCGGATTCCGAGCTGTCACGCTTCAACCAGCACAAGAGCAATACCCCTGTGGTGGTTTCCCGCGATACCGCGCGGGTGGTGACCGAGGCCATTCACATTGGCCGCGAGAGCCGCGGGGCGCTGGACGTCACCGTCGGTCCTCTGGTCAATCTGTGGGGCTTTGGGCCGGATGCCAGACCGACCAAGGTGCCGTCCGACGAGCTGATCGCCCAGACCCGGCAGAAGACGGGCCTTGGCAATCTGCATGTGATAACCTCTGCCGATGCCGATACCCTGCAAAAGGACATCCCGGACCTCTACGTGGATCTCTCCGCCATTGCCAAGGGGTTTGGCGTGGACAAGGTGGCCGAGTACCTGGAGTCCCAGGGGGCGCGCAACTATCTGGTTGAGATCGGCGGCGAGCTGCGCATCAACGGTGTCAACGGCAAGGGGCATCCCTGGCGTGTCGCCATCGAGAAGCCGACCGTCAATGCCGGTTCCGTACAGGAGGTGATTCTGCCCGGTGACAACGGGGTGGCCACCTCGGGCGAGTACCGCAACTATTACGAGCTGGACGGCAAGCGCTTCTCTCACACCATGGATCCGCTGACGGGCAAGCCCATCCAGCACCGCCTGGTGTCGGTGACCGTCATCCACCCCTCCTGCATGACTGCAGACGGGTTGGCGACCGTGTTCATGGTCATGGGGCCGGAGAAGAGCCTGGCCTATGCCAAGGAACGGGGGCTGGCCATCTTCACCATCACCAAGACGGATGACGGGTTCGAAGAGGCCTATTCGGATGCCTTCAAACCATATCTGGTCAAGAAGTAAGGGGTAACTACATGCAGATCTTTCTGATCACCTTCGGGGTGTTTCTGATGGTCGTGGTGGCCATGGCCATCGGCTACATTTTCCAGCGCAAGTCCATCTCCGGCTCCTGTGGCGGCCTGGGTTCCATCGGGATCGAGAAGGAGTGCGACTGCCCCGAGCCTTGCGACAACCGCAAGAAGAAGATGGCCAAGGAAGAGGCCCGTCGCAAGATGCTGGTGGACAACCGCATCATCTAACGGCGGATATCGCTCTGAAGGCAGCCTTGCAACGAAACGAGCCGACCCCTGGGTCGGCTCGTTTTTATAAGTGGCATGGGGTCAGTAGTCATATTGGCTGCACGACTTTGCTTTGAACTCTTTCTTTCGCTTTGCCAGCTCCTCCCTGGTGCCCAGTTCATCCCCCTGCCTGATGGCGGCTTCCAGTATCTCGATGCGCTCGTACAACCAGCTGCACTCGGCCGTCGGGTGATCCTTGGCCATGGTCGCCAGCGGCAACAGCAGCAGGCAGAGCCCCGCCCGGATGATGCTCATGCTCTCCTCCTTGAGTCTCGTGTGGATGTGACCCTGAGAGTCTATGCCGCCGCGTCCGCTCGCAGACTGGTAGAAATGACAGGGCTGGGGTAGCATGAGTCAATAAACTGGTTATCCATACAGTGGTGTCGCCGGCAGGCCGCCCCGCCCGTGGCCATATGGCCGGCATCGACACGACAACAGACCCGACATGCGAAAGATCATTCACATCGACATGGACTGCTTCTTCGCCGCGGTGGAGATGCGGGACAACCCGGCCCTGCGGGACGTGCCGCTCGCCATCGGCAGCGCCGCCGATCGGCGCGGCGTCATCTCGACCTGCAACTATGTGGCGCGCCGTTTCGGGGTGCGATCCGCCATGCCGAGCGCCCTGGCCAGGAAGCTCTGCCCCCCGCTGGTGCTGATCCCCGGGCGGATGGCCGTCTACAAGGAGACCTCCCGCCAGCTGCAAGCCATCTTTAGGCGCTACACCGAGCAGGTGGAGCCGCTCTCCCTCGATGAGGCCTACCTCGATGTGACGATGAGCCCCCACTGCGGTGGCAGCGCCACCCTGATGGCGGCGGAGATCCGTGCCGCCATCAGCGCCGAGCTTGGGTTGACTGCCTCGGCCGGTGTGGCGCCGAACAAGTTTCTGGCCAAGCTCGCCTCCGAGCAGCGCAAGCCTGATGGCCTGTTCGTCATCCGCCCCCAGGAGGTGGACGAGTTCGTGCGCCAGCTCCCCCTTGGCAAGCTGCCCGGCATCGGCCGCAAGACGGCAGAGCGGCTGGAGTCCCTCGGGCTGTATTCGTGCGAAGATGCCCGCCAGCTCGGCAACGAGGAGCTGATCGCCCGTTTCGGCAAGCTCGGGGAGATGCTGGCCGGCCGCATCTGGGGGCATGACGATCAGCCGGTGCAGGCCAGGCGGGTGCGCAAGAGCATCGGTGTGGAGACGACGCTCGCCAGCGACGTGCTGGACGAGGACGCCTGCTGGCAGGTGCTTAGCCGGCTCATTCCCGAGCTGGAGCAGCGTTTTGCCAAGGCCTGCCCTGCGGAGATGCTGATGGGGCAGGGGATCAAGCTGAAGTTTGCCGATTTTCACCAGACCACCGTTTATCGCAAGGGGAGTTATCAGGCGGCCCGCTTCCACGATCTGCTGCACGAGGGACTGCAACGGGCTCAAGGAAAGCCCATTCGCCTGCTCGGTCTGGTCGTTGGTTTGCCCGGAGCGGGTGAAATCAATCAATTAAGCCTGGATTTCTGCTGATTTAGTTAAGTTTTTGTATCCAAAACCGATATAGTGTTCACATCTGTAGACGTTAGGAAATAGTGGCATGAGTTCTCTTTCTGTTCAGGGACGGATCACCCTGATCGCCGGTTGCTGTCTGCTGGCCAGTGCCGTCGCGCTGGTGGCTTCTTCTCTTTTCAACGCGGCCCGCATGCAGGAGCAGGTGCTCACCTCCACCACCCTGGAGGGGCAGCACGCGGCAGAAAACTGGATGCAGGCCATGGGAGCGACCCAGGCAGCCCGGGTGACCAGCTACCTCGATGAGGCTTACTTCAGGGCGACCCTGCTTGCCGAGGGTATCTTGTTCCAGCGCAAGAACGCGGCCGACAACTTCGTTCACTCCGAGGCGCTGCGCAATGCCGTCAACCAGCAGTTGCAGGATGCGGCGGAGTCGTCAGCGAACCTGCTCGGTGTCTATGCGGTATTCGAACCCAACCAGCTCGACGGGGAGGATGACAACTATCAGGGGTCGACGGCGCTCGGGGCCAACGACAAGGGGCGTTTCTCCAGCTATTGGGCCAGGGTCGATGGCAAGGTGACCCTGGAGGTGATGGACGAGGCGATACTGGCCAACGACAAGCCCTCCGGACACGGCGGCCTTGAGAACGACTGGTACAGTTGCAGCATCCGCAGCAAGGCGCTCTGTCTGCTCGAACCCTATGTGGACGAGGTGGGGACCCAGCAGGTGTTGATGACCTCGGTAACCGTGCCGCTGCTGGACCAGGGCTCCCTGCTTGGCATGGTGGGGGTCGACATCTCCCTGGGGACCCTGCAGAGCCTGGTGGAAGAGATGGGCCGGACCCTCTACAAGGGGCAGGGCAAGGTGCTTCTGCTCAGCAGTGAAGGGCGGGTGGCCGGCGTGGAAGGGTTCCCCGTCGCCCTTGGCAATCTGCTGGAGCAGCAAGGGCTGGCGCAGGATCTCAAGGGGTGGCTGACCAAGGGAGATGTGGTGACGCGCTGGAGCCCGGATGGCGCACTGTTGCAGACCTTCGTGCCGGTCAGCATGCGCGGTACGGATCGCAAGTGGGGCACCTATATCGAGCTGCCCCGCGCCGTGGTGCTCGCCTCGGCCCTGCAACTGCAAGGGGAGCTTGAGGATCAGGCCCAGCGCAGCGTGGCCACCCAGCTCACCATAGGTGGCGGGATTTCGGCGCTCGCCCTGCTCTGCATCTGGCTGATGGCCCAGCGCATCGTGGCGCCCATCCGCGCCGTGGTGGCACGCCTCAAGGACATCGCCAGCGGGGAGGGGGATCTCACCCAGCGCATCGATCTGCGCAGGGATGACGAGATAGGCGAGCTGGCCAAGTGGTTCAACAAGTTTCTGGACAAGCTGCAGTCCACCATCAGCGAGGTGATCGACACCGTTGCGGGCACTCGGGCCAGTGCGGCCCTGGCGGCGCAAGGGGCAGCCCGTACCAGCGCCGGCATGCAGTCCCAGTATCAGGAGGTGGATCTGGTGGCGACCGCGTTTGAAGAGTTGAGCGCTACCGCCCTGCAGGTCGCTGGCAATGCCAATGCGGCGGTGGCGGCGGCCGATGAGGCCGACACGGCGGCCCAGGAGGGCAAGTCCGTGGTGGCGCAGACCCAGGAGGCCATGTCCAGACTGATGACGGTGATAAGCGATGCCAAACCAGTGGTGGAGCACCTCTCTGCCAACAGCGACAACATCAACGACATCCTGGTGGTGATCCAGGGGATTGCCGAGCAGACCAACCTGCTGGCTCTGAACGCGGCCATCGAGGCGGCCCGAGCCGGTGAGCAGGGGCGCGGTTTTGCGGTGGTCGCCGACGAGGTGCGCAACCTGGCGGGCCGAACCCAGAACGCCATCGTCGAGATCCAGAACCTCATCGGCCAGTTGCAGTCAGGGACGGAGGCGGTGGTGAAGGCGATCCTGACCGGTCATCACCAGGCGGATCTGACCCTCACCAAGGTGGAGCTGTCGGTCAGCGTGCTGGAGCAGATCATCCAGGCGGTCGGCACCATCCACCAGATGAACGAGCAGATCGCGAGGGCCGCGCAGGAGCAGAGCGGAGTGGCGGACGAGATCAATCGCAACGTCAGCAACATTCGCGATGTGAGCCATACCATTCGGGCGGAAGCGGCGACCTCCGCCGACAACGGGCGCGAGCTGTCGCAACTGGCGGACAAGCAGCAGCAACTGGTGGGCCAGTTCCGGGTGTAGGGGAGGATAAGAAAAAAGGCGCCATCCAACCGGAGGCGCCAAACACATTCAGATGACAGACTGGGTTAAATCGACCTGATTTAGCCCTTCTTCCCGCAGAGGAAGAAACACAACACCACAATCACTGTCGACTCACTCACAAAAACCACATGTAAACCAACATGGAAGAGAAGGTGTGAGCCATATGACAACGAATTGCGTGGCGAATTATGTTTATTCACTGGTCGACCCGCAACCGACAATTTATAATGCGCCCCATTAGAAAAATTCATCGTCGGCCGATTCCATGTCTCGTCGTTTACCTCCGCTCAATGCACTGAAAGCGTTTGAAGCCGCGGCTCGTCACTTGAGCTTTACCCGCGCAGCAGAAGAGCTGTTCGTGACCCAGGCAGCCATCAGCCACCAGATCAAGGCGCTGGAGGAGTATCTCGGCATCAAGCTGTTTCGCCGCAAGAATCGCTCCCTGCTACTGACCGAGGAGGGGCAGAGCTACTTCCTCGATATCAAGGACATCTTTGCCTCCATCTCCGAGGCGACTGACAAGCTGCTGGCCCGCAGCGCCAAGGGGGCGCTCACCGTCTCCCTGCAGCCGAGCTTCGCCATCCAGTGGCTGGTGCCCCGACTGGTCAAGTTCAGCGAACGCCACCCGGACATCGATGTGCGGATCAAGGCGGTGGACATGGACGAGGGCTCCCTCACCGACGACGTGGACGTGGCCATCTACTACGGCCGCGGCAACTGGCCGGGGCTGCGCTCGGACAAGCTGCACACCGAGTACCTGATCCCGGTCTGCTCCCCCCTGCTGCTGACCGGCCCCAAGCCCCTGCGCACCCCGGACGATCTGACCCGTCACACCCTGCTGCACGACACCTCCCGGCGCGACTGGAAGGCCTGGTTCCGCCAGCTCGATATCGACGCGCCCAATGTCAATCAGGGGCCCATCTTCAGCCACTCCACCATGGTGATCCAGGCGGCGATCCACGGTCAGGGGGTGGCGCTCGGCCACAGCGTGCTGGCCCAGCCGGAGATCGAGGCGGGGCGTCTCATCTGCCCGTTCGAGCAGGTGCTGGTGAGCAAGAACGCTTTCTATCTGGTGTGTCAGGAGCAGCAGTCCGATCAGGGCAAGATAGTGGCTTTTCGCGACTGGATGCTGGAACTGGTGGAGCAGGAAGAGGCCCGCAGGCGTGCCCGCCTTGCCGATGCCTGAGGAGTTGACCTGGTGACTGACCTGACAAGAGAGGGGGCGAGTGACGCCCCCGTTCGCATTCTGCTTGCCCACGGCGCGGGGGCGGGCATGGAGCACAGCTTCCTGGCCGAGTTGTCGCGACTGCTGGCGGGGCCGGAGATCGAGGTGGTGCGCTTCAACTTCCCCTACATGACCAAACGGGCTCAGGACGGCAAACGCAGGCCGCCGGACAGACAACCCGTGCTGCTGGCTCACTGGCGCGAGATGGTGCGCCAGTTTGCCCATCCCCGGCTGTTTCTGGCGGGCAAGTCCATGGGGGGAAGGATGGCGGCCGAGCTGTTTTGCGAGGGGGGCGACGAGATGGATGCTGCAGGATTGATCGTTCTCGGGTATCCTTTCCACCCCCCGGCCAAGCCCGACGCATGGCGGGGCGAGGTGCTCAAGCTGATCACGACGCCCACGCTGCTGCTGCAGGGGGAGCGCGATACCTTCGGTTCCCGCGCCGAGCTGGCCGATTTCCCCTTCTCACCCGCCGTATCGGTCCACTGGCTGACCGACGGGGATCATGGTTTCAAACCGAGAAAGGCGAGCGGCATGAGTGAGCAGGAGAACCTGCGCCTGGGTGCGGAGCGGATCAAGGGTTTTATCGCGGCGGTGGGCCGCTCCTGACCATCTCGAGCGGGTCGAGAGAAGAAGCGTGCAAGGAGAGAAGATGCAGATCCAACGACATTGGCTGGTGCTGGCAGGTTTCTTCGGCCTGACGGCCACCATGCTCGGGGCCTACGGCGCTCATGGGCTGGCGCCGACCGGCATCGCCCCTTCGTTGCTGGCGGCGTTCAACACCGCCGTGCAATACCAGTTTTTCCACGCCCTGGCCCTGCTGGTGCTGGGGTTGTGCGGCGTGCGCGGCAAGGTGATCACCTTCGCGGGCGCCGTCTTTGTGCTGGGGATCCTGGGATTCTCCGGCAGTATTTACGCCATGGTGCTGCTTGGCAGCAAGGGGCTGGGGCTCATCACCCCGGCCGGTGGCCTCTGTTTTATGTTGGGATGGGCGGCTCTGATGTGGGTCGGCTGTCGTCTTGGAGGAAAGAATGAATAATCTGCTGCTTTATTGCCGCCCGGGTTTTGAGAAAGAGGCGGCGGCAGAGATCACCGAGCGTGCCGGCAACATGCAGTGCTACGGCTTTGCCCGGGTCAAGGACGACAGCGGCTATGTGATCTTCGAGTTGTATGACGAGGAGCAGGCCGATCTGCTGGCGCGCAAGCTGCCGTTCCGCGAGCTCATCTTCATTCGCCAGATGCTGGTGGTGACCCACGAGCTGAAAGATCTGGAAATAAGCGATCGGGTCTCTCCCATCCTGGAGGCGGCGAGTGGCTACGCCATTTGCGGGGATCTGCGGGTGGAGACGGCCGACACCAACGAGGCGAAGGAGCTCTCCGCCTTCTGCCGCAAGTTCACCGTGCCGCTTCGCCAGGCGCTGCGCAGCAACGAGATCCTGACCAAGAAGGAGACCCCGAACCGTCCCGTGTTCCACGCCTTCTTCCTGGCCAACGACCACCTGATGCTGGGGTACTCCTACTCCTTCAACAACTCTGCCTTCCACATGGGGATCCCGCGCCTGCGATTCCCGGCCGATGCCCCGAGCCGCTCCAGCCTCAAGCTGGAAGAGGCGTTCTACGTCTTCGTGCCGAAGGAAGAGTGGGACTTGCGCCTGTGCTCCGGCCTGAAGGCCGTGGATCTTGGTGCCTGCCCGGGTGGCTGGACCTATCAGCTGGTGCGTCGCGGCATGATGGTGACGGCGGTGGACAACGGCATGATGGCCCAATCCCTGATGGACACAGGTCAGGTGAAGCACATCCGTGACGATGGTTTCGTGTGGCGGCCGAGCAAGAAGAATACCTACTGGCTGGTGTGCGACATGGTGGACAAACCGGCGCGAGTGACCCACATGGTGGCCGACTGGTTCAGGGAGAACGACTGTCAGGAAGCCATGTTCAACCTCAAGCTGCCGATGAAGAAGCGCTACGCCGAGGCGGTGCACAACATCGAGGTGTTGCGCGGACTGCTGGCCGAGATCGACAGCGGCTTCATCATTCAGGCCAAACAGCTCTATCACGATCGCGAAGAGATCACGGTGCACGTCTACAACAAGTTCTGGGTCTCCAAGTTGTCTCCCAAGTCCTGAAGCAGCATCGGGAACAGGGCATGAAAAAACCGGACGGTGACGTCCGGTTTTTTTGTGTCTGGGCCATCAGAAGCGGTAGTCCAGACGCATCATGGACTCGTCGTCGGTGATCTTCAGCTCAATTTGCAGGGGAATGGTCTTGTCACTGGGGTTGAACTGCATCTTGACGCCATCCCCGCGAAGCTTGACCGAGGTGTTGATGCCGCCAGCGTTGAACTTGATCCTGGGCTTTTGCTTTTCGAAGGAGAGGCTGACGCTCTTCTCTGCCGTGAGGTTCAGTTTCTGATAGGGGGTGATCTGCCGATTACCGTTGCTGTCGGTGGTGATATCCACCCCCAGGGAGAGCGGCTTGGGCTGTTTGAGCAGATCGTTGGTATCCAGGGTGGATTGCCAGGTCTGCTTGGCTGGCGCCTCGTGCTGGGGAGGCGGCGTCAACCAGGCATTGTCGACTGGCCTGTCTAATGCCGTGGCACTGCTGCTGACAATCAGCAAGATGAAAGTAGCACGCATGGTGGATCTCCTTATCCCTCATATCAACATAGTATTCATCTGGCGAGGGAGGTAGGGAGGCGTTGGCATAAAACAAAGGGAGCCGAAGCTCCCTTTTAAAATCATATGGTTGGATTCTATTTATAGACGGTCGATGATGGCCTGGGTGAATTCGCTGGTGGACGCTGTGCCCCCCAGGTCACGGGTCACCCGATCGCCGGACTCGATGGTCGTCCGCACGGCCTCGCGAATGCGCTCCGCCTTGTCCTGCATGCCGAGATACTCCAGCATCTGGATGGAGGCGAGGATCACCGAGGTGGGGTTGGCGATGTTCTTGCCGGCGATGTCCGGCGCAGAGCCGTGTACCGCTTCGAAGATGGCGGCCCCTTCACCGATGTTGGCGCCTGGCGCCATGCCCAGCCCCCCCACCAGACCGGCACAGAGATCCGAGAGAATGTCGCCGAACAGGTTGGTGGTGACCATCACATCGAAGCGCTCCGGGTACATCACCAGGTTCATGCAGGCGGCGTCGACGATCATCTCCTCGTTCTGGATGTCCGGGTAGCGGGCCGCGACCTGACGGGCCACTTCCAGGAACAGGCCGGAGGTGGACTTGAGGATGTTGGCCTTGTGGATGATGGTGACCTTCTTGCGTCCTTCCTGGCGCGCCAGCTCGAAGGCGAAGGTGACGATGCGCTCGGCCCCTTCCCGGGTGATGATGCTCATCGCCTCGGCGCTCTGGTTGTCATCGCTGCGCTTCTGGCCGGCACCGGAGTACATGCCTTCGGTGTTCTCGCGCACCGTGATGATGTCGATGTTGTCGTAACGGCTCTTGGTGCCCTTGAAGGAGAGGACGGGGCGCACGTTGGCGTAGAGATTGAACTTCTTGCGCAGGGAGACGTTGATGGAGGTGAAGCCACCGCCGACCGGAGTGGTGAGCGGGCCTTTCAGGCTGACCTTGTTCTTCTCGATCAGGTCGAGGGTGGCCTGGGGCAGCAGCTCGCCATGTTTTTCCAGGGCTACCAGACCGGCGTCTGCGTATTCGTAGTCGAAGTCACAACCCGCGTGGGTCAGGATCTGGATGGCGGATTCGATGATGCTGGGGCCGATGCCGTCGCCCGGGATGACGGTAATCTTTCTTTTTGACATGAGGCGTATCCACTTCTAGGGAACAGAGGGGGAGGATTCGTCGGCTTTATACCATTTTTGCACCACATCCTCCATGTTTCTTTACATTTTACCCATTTATGTCAACAGGTACGGCCTGTCTTGGGAAATGGTGTGCTGGGGATCACGCCCCGGCATCAGGGATGGGAGGGTAGCGGATCTCCCGCAGGTTGAACCCGAGCGGGATATCGTGCTGCAGCCGGACCAGGCGTTGGGCCAGCAGGGCCTCTTCCCGGTGCTGGCGCAGCTTGAGCAGGGGTCTGGTGGCCTCCTCCCGCTCACAGGCCTCCAGCATGGCAGCCAGGTCCCCGTATTGCTGCAGCAACTGGGTGGCGGTCTTGGGGCCAATGCCGGGCACCCCCTTGATGTTGGAGCCGCTGATACCGGTCAGGGCCCAGAAGTCCACAAGCTGGGTCGGTGTAACGCCGTACTGCTGCTGGACGAAGGCGGCATCCAGCCAGCGTTTGTTGAAGTAATCCCGCACCCGGATCTGCGGGCAGATGAGCTGGCAGAACCCCTTGTCGGTGGAGATGATGGTGGCGCTGGCGCCGTGCTGGGCAATGCCGCTTGCCAGGGTGGCGATGAGATCGTCCGCCTCGTCGGTCTGGGAGAGCAGGGCATCCACACCGCACTCCCAGAAGGCGTCCTGCAGGTCGGCAAGCCCTTCCCTCAGCTCATCCGGCATGGGGGTGCGGCCCTCCTTGTAGGGGGGATAGAGCGTCTTGCGCCAGCTGTGGACCTCACCGTCAAAGACCGCGATGGCGTGGGTCGGCTCGCTGGCTGCCAGGAGCTTCTTGCAGGTGTTGATGAGGTTGGCTCGGGTGGCGAGCAGGGCCTGGGCCGGGGTCAGTCCCTGCTGGCTCTGCACCGCGTGCAGTCGGCGGATGAGGTTGAGGGCATCGATGATGAGCAGGTGTGGCATGGGGCACTCCGGGCGTCGGGGAGTGCCATTGTAACAATGGTGGCGTCTCCTGCTAACCCCGTAGAAGACCATCAATGAAAGAGGGGCCCATGGGCCCCTCCGGTGCATTGTGATGTTCCGACTATTTGACTATCTCGTAGCAGGGAACGTACTGGCTGCCCGGCAGCTTCATGCGCTGCTGCTTGACGAAGCTCTCCAGCAACCTGTCCATCAGGTGCATCAGCTCCTTGTCGCCGTGCAGCTTGAAGGGACCCTTCTTCTCGATGGCCCTGATGCCCCCTTCCTTGACGTTGCCTGCGACGATGCCTGAGAAGGCGCGGCGCAGGTTGGCTGCCAGCAGCTGGGGCGGCTGGTTGCGATGCAGATCCAGGCTGGCCATGCTGGCGTGATCCGGCTCGAACGGCAGCTGGAACTCGGGCTCGATCCGCAGGGACCAGTTGAAGGAGTAGGCATCTCCCACCGACTTGCGGTATTCGCGGATCTTCGGCATCGCCTCCTTCATCACGCGTGCCACCTCGGGCGCATCGCCGATGATGATCCGGTAGAGACTGGTGGCGGCTTCCCCCAGGGTCGCCTTGACGAAGTCGTCGATGGCGCGGAAGTAGTCGGCGCTCTCTTTCGGGCCGGTCAGCACGATGGGGATGGGTTGGCGATCGTTGGCCGGGTGCATCATGATGCCGAGCAGGTAGAGCAGCTCCTCGGCAGTTCCGACCCCGCCCGGGAAGATGATGATGCCGTGACCCAGACGCACGAAGGCTTCCAGCCGCTTCTCGATGTCCGGCAGGATCACCAGCTCGTTGACGATGGGGTTCGGCGGTTCGGCGGCGATGATGGAAGGCTCGGTGAGACCGATGTAACGGCCGTTGCGCACCCGCTGCTTGGCGTGGCCGACGGCGGCCCCCTTCATGGGGCCCTCCATGGCGCCCGGACCGCAGCCGGTACAGATGTTGAGCTCGCGCAGACCCAGCTCGCTACCCACTGCCCGGGTGTACTGGTATTCCACCTCGTTGATGGAGTGGCCGCCCCAGCAGACCACCAGGTTGGGATCGGCGCCGGGCAGGATCGCCTTGGCGTTGCGCAGGATGGCGAACACCACGTTGGAGATATGGGTGGAGCTGGTCAGGTTGACCAGACGATTGGACTCGAGCTGGGTCGACACATAGAGAATGTCCCGCAGCACGGAGAACAGGTGCTCCTGGATGCCGCGGATGATCTCGCCGTCGACGAAGGCGTGCTCGGGGGCGTTGAACAGCTCGAGCTTGACCCCGCGCTCGCGCCGGATCACGTGAATATCGAAGGATTTGAAACGTTCCAGTATCTCTTTGGAACTGTCGGTATGGCTGCCGGAGTTGAGGACCGCCAGCGAGCAGTTGCGAAACAGTTGATAGATATCGCTGGAGGCCGTCTGCTTGAGGCGATCCACCTCGAGCTGGGACAGCAGGTCCATGCTGCCCACGGGATTGATGTGTGTAATCATAATTTCCCCTTTCACTCGCTTGTTATCGTTGTGCTTTCCCTGGGGAGAAAACGGGATGCTTTGGCATCCCTCGGGTTCGATAGTAGAGGCAAGGGGGTGGGCAGGGGAATAGGGGGACTGTGCGTTTGCCGCTTTTTTAGCCGCCCCTCAAAGCGGATTCAGGCGAGATTGACCTGATCCCGGCCGGAGTGCTTGGAACTGTAAAGCGCCTTGTCGGCGCGCTCGAACGCATCCGTGGTATGGTCGCCGGTCCGAAACAGGGTGGCACCGATGGAGATGGTGATCTCGACCCTGGCATCGCGAAAGCGGAACGGGATGCTCTTGATGGTCTGACGCAGGTTCTCCAGCGGCTTCTGGTACTTGTCCGGATTGATGTTCGGCAGCAGGACCACGAACTCCTCACCGCCAAAGCGGGCGATGAAGTCGGTGTCGCGCAAGGCGTTCTGCAGGGCCTTGGCAACCACCTTCAATGCCTTGTCGCCGGCCATGTGGCCGTAATTGTCATTGATGTGCTTGAAGTGGTCGATGTCGATGATGGCCAGGCACAGGGGGGTGCCATAGCGTAGCCAGCGTTTGTATTCGAGCTCGAGCCGCTCGTCCAGGGCCGCCCGGTTGTGTACCTGGGTCAGGCTGTCGAGGAAGAGCTTGTGTTTCTGGATGCTGAGCCGCTTCTTGTACTCGGCGGTCTCGTCCTTCATCAACCTGAGCTTGGCTTCCATGTTGGAGAGGTGGGTGAGCAGGTGGCGCTCGCGGTTGGCCATCTCCTCCCGCTCCTGCTGCAGCCGGCGGATGGTGTCCAGATGCCCAGAAATGGCGTCCCTGAGTATCTGTGGCGAGTCATGGGCTGCCATGGCGCGATCGATGGCGGCGAGTTCCCGCTCCAGCGCCTGTCCGCTGAGATGGGCGGCATTTTGCAGCGCCCGCCCTTCATCCAGGGATTCGGTAAAGCTGTAATGGACCGAGGAGAGACTCTCGTTCAGTGTGCTGAGAAACGCCTGGGAGGCTTTGCGCTCTTCCCGGGTACCCTCGATGATGAGTTCGATGATCTGCAGGCAGACTTCGGCCAGCAGGGCAGGGGTGATGCCCCCGAGCAACTGGCGGCGGATGTCTGCGAGGCTCTCGCCCACGGCGCCGGCAAAGTCGAGCTCGGTGATGAGACGCTGCAACTCGTCTGAAATCTGGGCATGTGCCTTGATGTCAAAGGAGTCGGTAGGGGCCGGGCTGGAGAGCTCGGTGGGGATCTCCGCCGAAGGGGGGATCAGCGGCTTGCGCGGCAGCAGCTGGATCTTGATCGCCTGCTGGTAGAACTCCAGCAGCCGGATCACCTTCTTCTGGTGATCGCCGATGCCGTAACTCTCCGGGCTGGCGAGAAACTCCTTGAGGGCGCGGCGGGTATCTTCCGGAAACCCCTTGATGGTTTTGAGCTGTTTGCTGCCGAGATCGATGGCTGCCCGGGTCAGGCTGATGGACTCTTCCATGGTGTGGCTGTGCTGCTGCAACAGCTTCTCGATGGCGATCAGATCGGCATCGATGGAGGTGAGCGGAGGGTTGCCTTCAAGTTTCTGCTTGAGCTTGGCGAGCCGGTTGTCGAGCTCGCGATCGTGGCCGCGACAGGCTTGCATCAACTTGCCGATGAACTGGATACTGCGGGTGCGTTCGGCATCGGAGAAGCTCGCCATGCCGTCAAGCTCCTGCTGTTTCTGCTGGAGGGATTCCCTGAGTCTTGCCAGTTGTCCTGTTACGGCAGCCATATCATTCATTCTTCAGGTCGCCCTGTTGTCATTATCGTTTTTGTTTCGTCCAGCAACAGAAAGCCAATCAAAGACCCCGTTGAGTACCTTTTTGTCAAGGATTGTCCGCAACCTTCATCCGTGAAAGCGCAAGCCAGTTAACCCATTGCTTTTCATGAGAAGAATTTACTTTTACCAGTCCCTTGTCAATTGCCATCAAGCAGCATTGCCACACATCTCCGTTAAAAAATGCGGCCTGCTGGCAATCGATGGCGGCCAGCTCAAGCCAGACGCTCTGCTGGTATTTTTCGCTGAGCTGAATGGCTCCCGAGAGGGCCAGGTAGCAGAGATCGAACAGGCCGTGGTGATCGAGGGCCATGGCCGCCTTGGGCAGGAAGGGATGACTGACGATGCCGAGGCTGATGCGCCTGTCCAGCGGGTGCTCGCAGGGGAAGGCTGCCAGGGTGTCGAGCAGGGTCTGGGCCAGCTGATGCAACTGGGCCACGTGGCGCTGGGGCACCACATAGAGCAGGTGACCTTCGCGCAGGTCGTAGATGCGGCCATCCTGCGGGGTCAGTTCGTTGACGTAACGGCCGAAGGCCTGCTCTATCTCGCGGCTGACCTGATAGCCGTGCTGCTCCAGGCTGTTGATCAGGAAGGGAACCCGGAACAGCAGGTAGTGCAGCTTGTCGTCAAATTCGCTGGTGGGGCGTTCGCTCAGGTACCAGCGCTCGGATTTTTGCTGGCGCTTTGCCATCTCCCGCGGCCAGCGGCTCATCAGTCGCTGCCAGTTGGCCAGGCCGCTGCGCGGCTCTACCAGCAGGGCCTCTCCCAGCTGTTTGGCATGAAGGCGCGCGACCCGCAGTTTCAGCCAGAGGGTGAAGAACAGATAGATGAAGAGTGCCAGCAGCAGCCCGGTGCTGACGCTGGTCCAGAGGTATCGCTCCTGCTGGTGCTGGCTGACGTCGAGTTGCTGTTCCAGCTCCTTGACCTGTTGCACCCGCTCCACCTGGGCGTAGTTGTCGCGCACCGCCTCCTGCTCCAGCGCCAGCTGTTGCTGGCGAACCAGTTCGCTGCGCTGGTGGTAATTCTTGTAGCTCTCCAGGGCCTGCTGGAGGTAACCCTTCTGCTCATAAGCGACGGAGAGCAGGCGGAAGATCTCGAACTGGCGCCGGATGTCCCCAATCCGGTTGGCCAGGGTGAGGGCGTTCTCCAACTGCAGGATGGCGATGCCCGCCTCCTGCTGCTTGAGGTGCAACTCTCCCAGCAACAGCAGGGTGTCGATGAGCGACTCCTTGTCATCCCCCAGCTCATGGGACTGGCGTGCGGCGTTCAGGTAGTTTCGCGCCAGGTTGAGGTTGCCGGTCTGCAGGTAGGTCTTGCCTATCTCGAACTTGAGATGGGCGATGCGGGTGCGGTTGCTGCTCTCGTCCAGCAGGTCGAGGGCATTGAAGAAATAGACCAGCGCCATGTTCATCTCGCCCTGATCCCGGTTGAGACGGGCGAGCACGATCAAAGCGTCGCTCAGCATGGAGGAATTGCCGAGGGCATGAAAATAGTTGGCCGCCTCACTGGCGTATTGCAGCGCTTTTTGTGGCTCCTGCTCTTCCTGATAGAGGCTGACCATCTGGTTCGAGAGCAGGCCGAGGAAGAGGGGATCCTGCAGGGGCTTGGCTTGCTGTTGTGCTTCGATGTACTCCCCCAGTGCAAGCTGGGGCTGACCCAGCGCCTGATAGAGATCCCCGCCCACGGCGCTGGTCCAGGCCCTGGCCAGAGGCTGTTTGGCGTGTTCCGCCCATTTGCGGGTTTCGGCCAGCTGCTGTTTGGCGAGATCGAATTGCCGCTCCTCTACGCTGGCGTTGACGCGTAGCAGACGGCTGTAGACCTGCAACTGGCTCTCCTTGAGGTCGGGATTGGCCAGCAGTTTGTCGAGTTTGTCGAGCAGGGGGGCCGCGGCGCCATGGGTATGCTGTTGCAGATTGCGGCTTCGAACCAGCAGATAGAGCCCATGGGCCTGCAGCTCGAACTGCTGCTCTTTCTCGGCCATGGCGATGCCCTGCTCAAAGGACTCCTGTGCCTGGGCGAACTGCCCTAGCTGCTGCAGACACTCCCCCTTGAGCAGATAGGCGCCCGTGGTCTGGGTGGCGGTACCGTAGTTCAGCATCGGCTCGCGATAGCCGTACTCCTGACGGTTGCTGATGATCTGCTTGGGATTGTTGGCCGTGCGTTCGAGGAAGGAGGTGGCAATCTGGGCACATCTGGCGGGATCGGTCAGTACCAGGGTTTGGGCCTGCTGCAGGTCGATGGACAACTGCTCCTTGGCCAGATCCAGATCAGGAGCCGACAGGGAGGACATCATCATTGCCAGAAAAAACAGTTGATTCATTGGATTAAGAACGGCACGGAGGTGCAGGCATGTTATCCAAGCCCACCCCCGCCCGTCCAGAGTTTACTGAGGTGATGCGCAGCCGGCCGCAGCCCGCAGGATGGCGGCGCCGGTGATTACTGGCGAATGAGGCGCAGGTTCGCCGGAACCGGCTCCCAGTCGCTGCGGAAAGGGTTGATGTCCAGGCCGCCGCGGCGGGTGTAACGGGCATGGACGGTCAGTTTTTCCGGGGCGCAGAAGTGCTTGAGATCGGTAAAGATGCGCTCGATGCACTGCTCGTGGAACTCGTTGTGCTGGCGGAACGAAATGAGGTAGCGCAACAGCTTCTCCCGGTCGAGACGCGGGCCGCGATAGTGGATCACCACGGATCCCCAGTCCGGCTGGCTGGTCACCAGGCAGTTGGACTTGAGCAGGTGGCTGTGCAGGGTCTCCTCCACGATCTCGTGACCGGCGGCCCCTTGCAGCAGGGTCTCGTCAAACTCGTAGCCGTCCACCTCGATATCCAGGCTGTCGATGCACTCACCGGGCAGCTGGGCTATCTGGTGGGGGGCCTGGTCGAGGGTGAAGAGGGTGACGCTCACCGGGGCACCAGCGCAGCCACTCAGGTCCTGAACCAGCAGCGCCTGCACCGCCTCCATGGAGTCGCAGCGGGTCTGGTTGAAGGAGTTCAGGTAAAGCTTGAACGACTTGGACTCGATGAGATTCGGGCTGGTAGCAGGCACAAAGACCTCCCCGATGGCAACCACGGGCTTGCCTTTGGCATTGAGCCAGGAGAGTTCATACAGGGTCCAGACGTCGCACCCCTGGAACGGCAGTTCACCTCTCAGGCCAAGATCGTCGCGGTTCAGGCTGCGTGGCACGGGCTGCAGCAGACTCGGGGTGTACTGGCTGATGTAGGCGGACTGCTGCCCCAGGCTCAGGCCTTGCAGCACACTGGCGCCGGCGTATCTCTCTTGTTTGCTCATGCTGGTTTGCTCACGCTTGTCTGATAAGGGGTTTGATGGTGCAATGGCCCGATTTTTCGATCAGGTACTTGCGGCCATCAGAGGCCGCTATTGTGGGGAATATCGATGTCGGATCAAGTCCTGTCTGCCCTGGAGCAGTTCTTTTTACGCTGGCAGCGCGATGGCGAAGGAAGGCGGGGGCTGCCCCTGTGTGACTGGGAGGCCGACTGGCGCTCTCCTTGCGAGCTGGATGAACCCAGGGAGGGGCGGGTCGCCTGGCGTCCGTTCCAGCGGGAGCAGGCAGCCGACTTCACGGCCATGGCGAACGCCCTGGAGCTGACCCTGCATCCCAGCGCCATCGCCCTGTTTGGCCACTGGTTCAGCCGCCCTCTGCCCTGCTCTTTCAAGGGGTTGCGCATCGAACTCATCCTGCCGTGGAACGATGCCGATCTGGATCTGCTCAAGGAGAACCTCATCGGCCACCTGCTGATGCTGCGCAAGTTGAAGCGATCCCCTTCACTCTTCATTGCCACGACCCGCAACGAGATGACGCTGGTCTCCCTCGATAACGAGAGCGGCCAGGTGTGGCTGGAGTGGCTGGACTCCGGGCGGCGCCTGACGCTGGCCTCCTCGTTGCCGGCCTTTCTGGCGCGACTGGAAACCTTGCCCCAGTGATGCCCCAAAAGAGAGGGCCTTGCCACCTGGCAAGGCCCTCTCTTTTTAATGCGCCATTGTGCGCGGTGGGCACCTACTCCTTGAAGTCCCAGGAGAGGTTGGAGACCAGCCTGCAAGGCTCGCACCTGAAGTCGAAGATCTCGTGCAGGGGGGCGGCCAGCGCCCATGGGCCACCACAGCCAGGGCAGGGACGAGCCCGCTCTTCGGTAGCGCTCAGGCCACCTACCCGGTAGAGATAGTAATAGGTGGGGATGCCGCTCAGGAGCTCCAGCCGTCTGGCGAGATCGCTGCCCCGGCGATGAAGGCGGCTGCCCACCTCGCCGATTTCGTGCAGGGCGGCGTGTTCGGCGATGGAGCCGTTCATCTGCAACTGATCGCAGGCTTCCCAATCTTCCTGCCACTTGATGATCTGCTTGTGGTCACCGTTGGCGACGGCGGGCAGCCGATAGAGCGGTATGGGAGCGAAGTGGTCGCCGCAGCGCAGGGGAGAGCAACTGTGCAGGAAGCTGGTGTAGAGCAGCATCCAGCTGGAACGCTCCCCCTGCTCTGCGCACGGGTCCGTGCTGTCCGAGAGCAGATCCGCCCCTTGCAGGTGGAGTTTGGGGGCGAGCAGGCCCGCCTGGTGCAGACCTTGCTCGGCAAGGGCGACCAGCTCGCTCTGGTTGTCAGGGTGCAGGCTGTCCTGCTCCGGGCAGACCACCCGGCTGACGAAATAGCCTTCGTGCATGCTGGTGGGAAACTCCCGCCCCAGGATCTGACCCTGATAGCGCAGCATGTCGAGGTAGTGGACGATGGCCCGTTCGGCCTCCCCGAGGGAGGTATCGCGGTAGTACTCAAAGGTGAGTTCGAGGATATACATGGCGATGGGTCAATCCGGCTTCTGGTTGAGCAGCAGATCGGTGAGGCGATCGACCTTCTGCTCCAGCCGGGCGAGCTGCTCGCTCAGCTGCTGAAGAGTGACGCTTTCCGTGGCCAGGGGGGACGCCTCGGGGGCACTGGCGGGGGCGGACGCTGTCGACGCGGGCTGGGGTTGCTGCTTCCACTGGCTCAACACCTTGAGCAGCTCGGCCATGGGCACGGGATGGCTGAGGCGGGCCTTGACCATGGCGGTAGAGGGGGTGATCCCCCTGGCACTGAGTTCGTTGGCTATCTGGATGATCTCTTGGGCTGACATCTTGGCTCCTGCACGGCCGTCTTGCTGCGGGTGGATAGTGGCACAGAGCTTAATCAAAGCCTGTCCATCAGGAAAGCGGAGCGAAGGGCGTGGGTAGCGAGAGGGAGGGGATTGGCGGCTCCGCGTCTACCCAACGCTGGCCGCCGGGAGTGCGGGGATCAGGTCCCCTGGCGCAGCATCACATCCAGCTGGTCGATGGCTTCCGCCCAGTCGGCGTCGTGGCTGAGGGCATCGCGCAGAAAGCCTGCCTGGGAAGGCGTCCAGAACGGCGCGTCGGGCAACTGGGTATGGCGATCGATGGGATGGTCGCGGATAAAACGCTGCTGGCTGATGTCGTCACTGGCCAGCCCCAGCTGGGCAAACAGGGCGGCCATGTCATGGGTGAGCAATTCCATGTCGGTACTCCTTGGAAGGGGGCTGTGGAAGAGTATAGCCAGCCCCCGTGCTCTCAAATCTAGGAGGGGAGACGATGGGGTGGCAGTTCGACACCGGCGACATGCAGCCCCTGCATGCAGAGCTGCCCCTGATAATGGCTCTCTCCGTCGCTGGAGAACTCGAACTGGTAGTAGGTGAGCAGGCGCAGGGGCTTGTGCCCCAGGGCACGGTGTGTCCGCGCCAGCGACAGCAGTTGCAGGTCGTGGTGCTGGCAGTAGCGGCGCATGTATTGCCAAGCCAACTCCGCCTGGCGGCGCTGTTGCCAGAAGGCCCAGCCAACGAGGCCGAGCAGCAAGATCCCAAGCATTTCTCCCATCAGCGGGTTCCTTCTGTGATGTGTGTGGGGCCCTGTTCACCTCAGGCAACAGGGCCGTTGTGTCGGGCCTAGGTGGAAGCGAACAGGCGACCGATGGCCAGACCCAGGGCCTCGCTGCGTTCGGGGTCACGCAGTTTTGCCAGCATATCATTGCGCAAGGCCTGTAGCGTGACGAGCTCGGCAAATACCTGGTTGAAGAACTGAGTGGGTTGCAGGGCGAGCTGCTCCAGAAACAGGCCGAGCAGTTCGGGGTGTTTCAGATCGGGCCAGAGGCGGCCAGCGATGGCGAGGAGCAGGGAGGGGCTTGGCCGGGTTTGCAGCAGGGTCAGCAGCTTGTTGGTGCGTAGTCCGTTGCCCGGGCAGGAGGCCAGTGCCCGGCACAGATAGGCCAGGGTTTCGGGGTCAGGCTCGGCGCACTCCTGCTCCTTGCCGATGCGCTCCAGCAATGCGCCTTGCAGGGCAGGAGGCAGGGGGGCGTTCTCCAGGCTCTGGCACAGGGCGTAGAGGGGGGCTTGCGGCAGCACGGGCAAGGCCTTGCAGACCAGTGCCAGGTTGCGTTCAACCTGCAGCCGCTCCGCGAGATCTGCAAACCCTTGCAGTCCCAGGGCCTGCCACCCCTCTTCCCCCGGCGCCGCCAGATAGTGGCAGAGGGCCTCGTAGTAAGGGGAAGGGGCTTGTTCCAGCTGGCGGGCCAGCTTGGCGTGCACACTGGCCATCTTGGCCTCGGCCGGACGGAAGGTATAGGGGTTGTCCGCCAGACGCTGGGCCTTCTCTTCGTCCAGTTCACCGGTGAGCTTGTAGCCCAGAGTCTCTACCACCTGATCCATGAAATGCTTGGGGCCGCTGGAAATGAGCAGGCCGCGTTCATCAAGGGCGAACTTGAGGAACCAGAGGTAGTGCCTGGATTCGGTCGGCTGGAAGAAGTGCACGCCGAGCCAGGCGTGTTGCTGCAACGGCCAGGGGTAGGGCTCCTGCTGCTGCTCGATGCGCACGAAGAGGTCGCTGGGGAGCGGGCGCACCTGGTGGCCCAGATCGAACAGCTGGAACTGGGTATCGGCCTGGGTCAGAAACTCGGTCAGGGTGTTGATGGAAGACATGAAGAGATCCCGCTTGAAGATAATGCGGGCGATTATAAGGGGGCTGCACCAGATAGCCAGAGGCGGTGATGCAGGGGATGAAGGTGACGGTAACATGGCAGCCATTGCGGGGTCGGTGTATAGTAGCGCCCCTTTTTGATGGCCGTATTGAGTGGGGCCCCGTCGCAGACCGGGCCCGCGATGAGGAAGTGAGCGAGATGAATCAATATCTGCTGGTTGCCGGTCTGCTGGGAGAGCTGACTGCCGAGTTGCAACGTCTGGAACGCTGGCAAGCCGACCATCCGGGGAGCGAGGCGCTGGCAAGCGAGCTGCCGTTTTGTGTCGATACCCTGAGTTTCGATCAATGGCTGCAGTTCGTGCTGATCCCGCGCATGGAGCAGCTGGTGCTGCTGCAGGCTCCGCTGCCGACCAGCGTCTCCCTCTATCCCATGGCGAGTGAGGTCTATAAAGAGGAGCTGGCGGAGGTCGAGGCCCTGCTTCGTCTGATCGCCCGTTTCGATCTGCTGCTCTCCGGCAAAGTGGTCGAACAATGATGGACGAGCAGACCCGGACAGCGGATGCCTTGCAGCCAACTCTGCTCTATCAGGATGACTGGCTGGTGGCGGTGAACAAACCGTCCGGTCTCCTGGTGCACCGCAGTTGGCTCGACAAGGCCGAAACCCGTTTCGCCATGCAGATGACCCGGGATCTGATCGGGGGTCGTCATGTCTACCCCGTGCACCGACTGGACAGGCCCACTTCGGGTGTGCTGCTGTTTGCTCTCGATCCTGCCGTGGCCCGTACCCTGACCGAGGCCTTTGCTGCCCGTCAGGTCCACAAGGAGTACCTGGCACTGGTGCGGGGATGGGCCCCCGAAGAGGGGCTCATCGACTATCCGCTCAAGGAGCAGCTGGACAAGATTGCCGATGCCTTCAGCGACCCGGATCGCCCCGCCCAGGAGGCGGTGACCGCGTTTCGTCGTCTGCATCAGGTCGAGCTGCCCTTCGCCGTCTCCAAGAAGCATCCCACCAGTCGCTACAGCCTGGTCCGCCTCTTTCCCAAGACGGGGCGCAAGCACCAGCTGCGCCGCCATCTGGATCACCTGTTCCACCCCATCGTCGGTGATACCACCCACGGGGATGGCCGACACAACCGCTTCTTTCGCGAGCACTACGGGTGCGACCGCCTGCTGCTGATCGCGCACCGTCTGAGCTTCGAGCATCCGGTGCTCAAGGTGCCGATGCGGATCCAGGCGCCCCTGGGCCCCGAGGTGCTGGGTCTGTTCGCCCGTCTGGGCTGGCCTGCCAGCGAGCAAGACTACGGCGCCTGAGCCTCTTTCCATCTGTTGCCTCTGACCGGGCTGTGGCATGCTGTAGCCTAGGTACGTCAGAGGAATGACTTATGGCTCAACGAGATATCGCCTGCGCAATCGCGTGCCCCCCGCCTGTACAGGGGGGCTCTTCCTACCCATCCCGGTCTTGCCGGGCCCAATGTTTGTCCCTGAGGAGTCGCTGATGGCCGAGATCGATATCCTGGTCGGCACCGTCTACGGCTCTGCCATGCTGGTGGCCGAGACCCTCTGTGACCACCTGCAAGCCAATGGCCATGTCTGCCAGATCTTCGATGACGCGGCGCTGACCGACATCGATGCCTCCCGCTTTCTGCTCATCGTGATCGCCACCACGGGGCAGGGGGATATACCGCCCAATTTGCAGCCCTTTGCCAGTGCCCTGGCCGATCGTGCTCCTTATATGAAGGGATGGCGCTATGCCCTCATCGCCATGGGAGACAGCAGCTATGAACACTTCTGCGGAGCGGGGCGAACGCTGGATGCCCTGTTGCAGGAGCTGGCTGCCGAGCCACTGGTTGTGCGCCTGGAAATCGATGCGACGGTAGAAGATGAGCCTGAAGTGGCAGCGCTGGCCTGGTTGAAAACCTGGGAAAGTAGACTGTAGCCAGACCCTTCTCCCCGAGAATAAATTCACCTCCGTGAGTGTGCTGACGGGGGTGTTTTATTTTTGGGGCGTCACGCCTCAGCCCCCAAATATATCCTCACTTTCGTCCGGTTATTTTTCTCGCCAATGATGATAACCGGTTGGCCATATTCATCATCACCCACGACAAATTGAAAAATTAAAAGTTCCGCATTGAAAGCGATTTCAGTCATGTTTTTGCTACTGCGACACGGATTTATCACTTAACTCTCGTTGCAAATTAATATTTGAAAGCGCTTTCTTTGGTTATTGTTTTTCTTTTTTGTGCTTATCTTGGGTGGTTGGTGCCAAAAAATGAAAATTCATTGACATTTTGTGGTTGTGGCTGTCGGTGGCGTGCGATTTGTCATCGTTTTGTGAATCAGCTCATGTTTGCAGGGAATTTGGGTACCTATAATCGACCTCGGTTATCACCAAAACGTTTTTCCGGTGATAAGAACTTGAATATCAGGATCACACTCCTCTCAGCGGGAATAAGGAAAATGAAAATGAAAGCAAAGTGGCTCCCGATCGCTGCAGCAGTAACCGCAGCCCTGGCTTCCCAAGCCGCCTTCGCCGTTGATTTCCACGGCTACATGCGTTCCGGTGTCGGTACTTCCGATAACGGCAGCCTGCAAACCTATTCCAAGGCGAAAGTCGGTCGTCTGGGCAATGAAGCCGAGACCTACGGCGAAGTCCAGCTAGGTCAAGAGGCTTACAACAAGGACGGCAAGTCTTTCTACGTAGACTCCATGTTTGCAATGGTTTCTGGTCAGCAAGGTCGCGACTGGGAAAGCACTAGCGGTAGTGATGCCGACTTTGCCCTGCGCCAATTCAACGTCCAGGCCAAAGGCGTGCTGGGCTTCGCGCCGGAAGCCACTCTGTGGGCCGGTAAGCGTTACTATCAACGTCACGACATCCACATCTCCGACTTCTACTACTGGGATGTGTCTGGTGCCGGTGCTGGTGTAGAAAATATCCAGGCTGGTCCGGGCAAGCTCTCTTTTGCATGGCTGCGTAACGACCCGTGGGATGATTACGATCAGTTTGTAGGTGGTGTTGGTGTCGACAAGCGTGTTGATACGGACGTACTGGACCTGCGTTATGCCGGTATCCCGCTGTGGAAAGACGGCTCCCTGGAGCTGGGATATGACTACGCCCGCGGTAACCTGACCGATGAGCAGAAAGCGGCTCTGGGCAGCAAAGATTACGAGAAAAACGGCCACATGCTGACCGCCGAGCTGACCCAATCCATGCTGGGTGGCTTCAACAAGACCGTGGTTCAGTATTTCGCCGACGGTTATGCCGCTCAGGCTGTTGACTACGGTAGCGGTTCTGGCAGCGGCCTGAGCCAATCTGCCGCCAAGGGCGATGGCTGGCGCTTCATCAACTGGGGCGTGCTGCCCGTTGGCGATAAGGTCGAGTTCGGTCATCAGCTGGTTTACGGTACTGCCAGTGATATTGACAATGACAGCGCTGACAAAGACACCTTCTCCGTTGTCGTTCGCCCGATGTACAAGTGGAATGACACCATGAAGACCATCGCCGAGCTTGGCTATCACCATGACAGCTACAAGCCGAACAATGGCACCGAAACCAGCACCATCGGTAAGAAATACACCCTGGCTCAGGCCTGGTCCGCTGGCTCCAGCTTCTGGGCCCGCCCGGAAATCCGCGTATATGCTTCCTACCTGGATTCTGACGGCCAGTTCCGCCCGGATGACAATGGCGTGAAGCAGGACGACTCCTGGAACTTCGGTGTTCAAGCTGAAGCTTGGTGGTAATCTGTTGACGTCATGACTGCAAGTGCCCCCGCATGACGGGGGCTCTTTTTTTACAACACGTTTCTTAGGGTCACGCGATGAGATATTCCAGATTAGCCTTGACTGTATTCTGTTCTGTTGTGCTGGGTGGGTGCGCCACGTTGGAAACGACGGTAGCGCCGACTCAGGAGTTCAAGTCCATCATGGGAAATCGCGACGTTGCGATGAGCCAATTGGCTACGGTTGGCAGCTGCTGTCGCGATGTCTCCAGTCTGCCGTTCCAGGACATACAACCGGGCGCAACTAAGCTTATCCCCATTGATGACAGCTCCCCCGTTTACGCTTTCAGCGAAGGGAAAAGCCACTTTGCCGCCTTCCGGTTGCCGGTCAACTCCGGTGACCTGCGCATCACGGTTGATGGCTTGATCGACAAATCGCTGTTCAACCCGACCGTCTTGATGCTGGATTCCAAATTCAATGTGACCCGCAAGTTGGGCAGCGACGTGTTCAAGTACGAGCCTGCACGCATGCTGCAAGGGGATCGCATGGAAGCCGTGTTTACCGTGGATCGCTCCTATGTTGGTAACCCCAATAACGAAAGTTACATGGTGATCTACACAGACCAGAGCGGTCTGGACAAAACAACCACCATCCTTAGCCCTTCCAAGCTGATGACCAAGTCGCTGGGGGTGGTTGATTATGGTGAAAAAGACCCCGTCATTCCGCACTCCCCCTGGGGCGTGGTCAGCCTCTCTGTGGAGGACTTGAGTGGTGTCAAAACCGAGAGCAACTATTACAAGCCTGTCTATCAGGATGTGATTGATGCCAACACCCCGGTAGTCAACACGGCACCAAACAAGCTTGTCGTGCCCCTGGCGACCGCCGGCGCAGTCAAGAGCAGTGCCCCCATGCTGAGCGAAACCGAGGCCTTCTATCAATCCCAGATCGAAAAAGCGGTGAAAGCCGGTGATATCGACAAGGCGATGCAACTGGTCAGCGAGGCGGAGCGGGCCGGTTCGACCAAGGCGAAATCGATCTTTATTGATGCGGTGAAGCGTTCCCAAAAGGGCTGAATATTGCCCGGTCTTTAAAATATAATATTTATTTGAGGCCTCCCTTGTTGGAGGCCTTTTTAATCGGTAGACTAAAATAGAAAAAACAGCAAATGGTTACATTAAGTTACAGTGTGTTTCGTTGGGTATTGGTTTGATTGGCTAAAATACAATGCGAAACAGCACTTTTCATATTTATGGTTTAGCATGAAGATGCCGAAATATATCCGTAATTAGCCGAAAATTCCCGCCGAAATTATCTTGTGATCTCCCCTCCAAATTTTTTATTCGCTTACCCCTGATGGAAGATATTTGCGATCTGCTGGGTTATATTCAGCTGGTCAAAATAAACAAACCCGCGTCGAATTCATGCCGATGAGAGATGATGTTGATGATCGTCTATAAATTGGACTGAAGCGTCTACGGTAAGACATTCCATTCAGGAGCGCACACATGTTAAAAAATGCTTTCTCTAATCTGCAAAAGGTCGGTAAGGCGCTGATGCTGCCCGTATCGGTCTTGCCCGTTGCAGGTATTCTGCTGGGGGTGGGTGCTGCCCACTTCAGCTGGTTGCCGGAAATCGTCTCCCAACTGATGGAGCAGGCCGGTGGTTCCGTATTTGGTCAGATGGCCCTGCTGTTCGCCGTGGGCGTCGCCCTTGGCTTCACCAATAACGACGGTGTTTCCGGCCTGTCCGCCATCGTCGGCTACGGCATCATGACTGCCACCCTGACTGTGATGGCGCCTGTGATGGGTGTCGAGAAGATCGATACCGGTGTGCTGGGTGGTATCCTCGCCGGTGGCGTGGCTGCCTGGGCGTTCAACCGCTTCTACAAGATCCAGCTGCCAGAGTACCTCGGCTTCTTCGCTGGCAAGCGCGCCGTGCCCATCATCACCGGTTTTGTTTCCATCGGTCTGGGTGTCGTGCTCTCCTTCATCTGGCCGCCTATTGGTGGTGCCATCGGTGCCTTCTCCGACTGGGCTGCCAACCAGAACCCGGTCCTGGCCTTCGGCATCTACGGCGTGGTTGAGCGCTCCCTGATCCCGTTCGGTCTGCACCACATCTGGAACGTGCCGTTCTTCTATCAGGCTGGTACCTGCGTCAACGCCGCCGGTGAAACCGTACACGGCATCATGACCTGCTTCCTGACTGCTGATGACGCTTCCCGTGCTGCCGGTAACGGCTTCGGTCAACTGGCGGGTGGCTACCTGTTCAAGATGTTTGGTCTGCCTGCTGCCGCGTTTGCCATTGCGCACTCCGCCAAGCCGGAAAACCGCGCCAAGATCGTAGGTATCATGGCTTCTGCTGCCCTGACCTCCTTCCTGACCGGTATCACCGAGCCTATCGAATTCTCCTTCCTGTTCGTGGCCCCGGTACTGTACGCCATCCACGCTCTGCTGGCAGGTCTGGCCTATGTCCTGACCAACATGCTGGGTGTCGTTCACGGTCACACCTTCTCCAACGGCTTCATCGACTTCGTGGTGCAATCTCCGCGTGCCGACAACATGCTGCTGCTGGTGGGTCTGGGTCTGGTCTACGCGGTCATCTACTACGTGGTCTTCACCGTGGTTATCCGTGCCATGAACCTGAAAACCCCGGGTCGTGAAGACGAAGCTGCCCAAGAGTCCTCTGCCGGTCAAAGCAAGGACGAGATGTCTGCTGCACTGGTCTCCGCCTTCGGTGGCAAAGAGAACATCGCCTCTCTGGACGCCTGCATCACCCGTCTGCGTGTCGGTGTGAAGGATGTGGCCAAGGTTGACCAGGCTGGTCTGAAGAAGCTGGGTGCCGCCGGTGTGGTGTTGGCGGGTTCCGGTGTACAAGCCATCTTCGGCACCAAGTCCGACAACCTGAAAACTGAAATGGACATCTGGATGAAGAGCAACTGATTGTCGCTCCGATATCCGAGTTCCGAAAAGGGAGGCGCAAGCCTCCCTTTTTGCTGGGTTGCGTTTGGTGGCGGGACATGTGCGGGGGCTTTCCTGGCGGCGCCAGCATGGTGTGACCCAATGAAAAAGGCGCCCCTGGGCGCCTTTGCTGCATCAGACCGGCTTAAAGCTTTTCGAGATCCCGTTCTATCTCGCTGATCTTGTTCTGCACCACTTTTTCCAGATGACGCAAGTCGCGCAGTATTTTCTGCTTGATGTCCGGATCGGCGGAAGGCTGGCCGCCCTGGGTCAGATTGTCCAGCTCATCCACCACGTATTTGAGGTTGGCGTTGATCTCGGTGACATCTTTGTACTCATGGGTCCCCGAGTCGACCAGCATGGTCTTGCGCTGGCGGGGGTATTTGAATTTGACGCTCTTGGCGAAGAATTCACCCTTCTGCTTCTTGAAATAGATCTTGAGGATGTCGTGGTTGGCTTCCTGGCGCAGGGTGTAGCTGTCCACCGAGGTGGGTTCCTGGATCCCCAGGCTCTTGAGATTCTCGTACATCGGGCTTCCTTGGTTTGAAACGATCCTGACCCCTCTATCTTACCCGAGTCCGGACGCCTTGCCTGTGACAGGCGCGCCAAATTCAAATTGGTGTCAAAAAGGTCTTCTTTAATCAATGAGCCAAGGGGAGGGGTGAACGCCTTGCCAGCACTGCCATAAGCGGTATCGTCTCATGGGGGTGTGCAGTGCTGGTGGGGCAGGGGAGTTGGCGTCCACCCATGAGAGCGGGCATGAAAAAGGGCACCAGAGGTGCCCTTGATGACATCGGCGTGGATTACTCGTCGATGGAGCGCAGCAGGGCGTTGATGCCGACCTTGGCGCGGGTCTTGGCATCCACCTTCTTGACGATGACGGCGGCGTAGAGGCTGTACTTGCCGCACTTGGAGGGCAGGGAGCCGGAAACGACCACGGAGCCGGCCGGGACGCGGCCGTAGTGGATTTCACCGGTTTCGCGGTCATAGATGCGGGTGGACTGGCCGATGAAGACCCCCATGGAGATGACGGAGCCCTCCTCGACGATCACCCCTTCAACCACCTCGGAACGGGCACCGATGAAGCAGTTGTCTTCGATGATGGTCGGGTTGGCCTGCAGTGGCTCCAGTACGCCGCCGATGCCGACGCCGCCGGAGAGGTGCACATTCTTGCCGATCTGGGCGCAGGAGCCCACGGTGGCCCAGGTGTCGACCATGGTGCCTTCATCGACGAAGGCGCCGATGTTGACGTAGGAGGGCATCAGCACGGTGTTCGGGGCGATGAAGGAGCCTTTGCGCGCGGTCGCGGGCGGCACGACGCGTACACCGGCAGCCTTGAACTGCTCTTCGGTGTAGTTGGAGAACTTCAGGGGAACCTTGTCGTAGTACTGGGCATCGTCGCCCTTGATGATGCCGTTGTCGTTGATGCGGAAGGAGAGCAGCACGGCCTTCTTCAGCCACTGGTGGACGACCCACTCGCCGGCAATCTTCTCGGCAACCCGGGCTTTGCCGGAGTCCAGCAGGTCGATGGCTTCCAGAATGGCGGCCTTGGTGGTGGCATCGACGGAGCCGGGGGTGATGGAGTCACGGCGCTCGAAGGCCGCTTCGATGGTCTGTTGCAACTGGGTCATGACAGGTTTCCTTTATAAAATTCTGTTTGTTGTATCACACTTTTCCAATCGTTTTTAAGGGCTCTCGCCGATTTCTTCAGAATTAGGGCGATTTATTGTACTTGAGTGGTCCAACCATTTGTTCTGATTGAGGAATCAATACGTCAAAAAGCCTCTTTCGAGGCTTCATCCGAGCGTGTCAGGCGCTCTCGCCAAGCGGTTCCTGGGGGTTGAGCTGATTGACCAGCCTCTCCTCGAGGGCTTGCTGCTCCTCCGGGTTCAGCGGCTCTCCGGCCAGGGTGGTGAGGCTGAAGAAGTCCTCCACCCGCTCACCGATGGTGGTGATCTTGGCGGCATGGAGGGAGAGGCCGCACTGCTGGAACACGGCACCGATACGGGCCAATAGGCCCGGAGTGTCCAGGGCCGTCAGCTCCAGCAGGGTGTGGCGGTTTTCCCCCTTGTGGGGCAGGAAGACCACCCTGGTCGGCACGCTGAACTGGCGGTGGCGTCTGGACAGGGGCTTGCTGCGCAGCACCAGCTTGCCCGGCTCCTGAAGGGCTTTCTCCAGCGCCTTCTTGATGGTGGCGGTACGGTTGGGGCTGATGGGCTCGCCGTTCGGTTCCAGCACGATGAAGGTGTCGAGCACGTAGTCGTTGCGCGAATTCATGATCTGGGCGTCGTGGATGCTGAGGTTCTTCTGATCCAGTGCCGAAGCCACGGTGGCAAAGAGGTTGGGGGTATCGCGGCAATAGATGAACACCTCGCTACCGCCCCGTATGGGATGCTTGCCGATGAGCACCAGGGGGGCCGGGTTGTCACCGTGGGCGATGATCTTGCGGCAGTGCCAGGCGATCTGCTCCGGGCTGTGGCGCAGGAAGTAATCGGCCTTGAAGTCGTTCCAGAGGGCGGTGACCGCCTCCTGTGGCACCTCGCGCTGGGTCAGGATCTGCCTGGCCTGGCGCTGGTTTTCACGGATCTTGAGGCGCATGTCCGGCGGGTTTTCCAACCCCTGGCGCAGGGCCTTTTGGGTGGCGAAGTAGAGTTCGCGCAGCAGGGTGCCCTTCCAGTCGTTCCACAGACTGTCGTTGGTGGCACAGATGTCGGCCACGGTCAGGCAATAGAGCAGGTCGAGGTGCAATTCATCCCGCACCTTCTGGGCGAAGTCGGTGACCACGTCCGGGTCGTAGATGTCGCGGCGCTGGGCGGTGACCGACATCAGCAGATGGTGGCGCACCAGCCAGGCGACCAGTCGGCTCTCGTAGCGATCCAGCCCGTGCAACTGGCAGAACTCCAGCGCATCCACGGCCCCGAGTTCGGAATGATCGCCACGCCTGCCCTTGGCGATGTCGTGGAAGAGGGCGGCGATGCTGAGCAGCTCGGGCTTGCGCAACTGGGTGAACACCTCGTGGCAGAGCGGGTGAGTCTGGCGGCTGGCTGGATTCGGGAAGCGATGGATGTTCTGCAGCAGCCGATGGGTGTGCTCGTCCACCGTGTAGGCGTGGAACATGTCGAACTGCATCTGGCCGACGATGAGGTTCCACTGGGGCAGGTAGGCCGCGAGGATCCCGTACTTGTGCATCAGGGTGAGCGGCTGGCCGATGCCGTTGGGGTGGCGCAGGAGCGCCATGAAGAGACGGCGGCACTCGGGTAGATCTTGCAGCCAGCAGTTGAGGGTGCGTCTGGCCTCGCGCAACTGGCGCAAGGTGGCGGAGTGGATGCCGGCAATCTCCGGGTGCTGGGCTATCTGGTAGAAGAGTCGCAGGATGGCGGCAGGATCCCGGCCGAACAGCTCGGAGTCCACCGCATCGATGAGGCGGCCGCGCAGCTGGAATTCGTCGCTGATGCGGCGCACGTCCATGGCGGTGTTGCCAAGAATGGCCTCGTCAAAGAGTTGCAGCAGCATCTCGTTGAGCTCGGCCACCCGTCGCACCGTCTGGTAGAAGCGCTTCATCATCTGCTCGACCGGGCCGTTTCCTTCCCCCTCGAACCCCAGCATCTGGGCCACGGTGCGCTGGCGGTCGAACAAGAGGCGGTTGTCCCCCTTGTTGATGGCCATGTGCAGGGCGAAGCGCACCTTCCACAGGAAATTCTGACAGTCGAGCAGCTCCCGGTACTCGGCCCGGTTGAGAAAACCGTGGCTGGTCATCTCGAACAGGGTGGTGGCGCCGAAGTGGCGGCGGGCGACCCAGGCCAGGGTCTGGATGTCGCGAAGGCCCCCGGGATTGTTCTTGAGATCCGGCTCCAGCTTGTAGGCGGTGCCGAGAAACTGCTGGTGTCGCAGAGCCTGCTCTTCGCGTTTGGCACGAAAGAAGGCTTCGCTCGGCCAGAAGTGCTGGGGCTGGGTGGCAGCCTGCAACTGCTCGAATCCCGCCAAGCGACCCGTGATGTAACGGGCCTCGATGAGGTTGGTGGCAACCGTGATGTCGTTGCGACCCTGCTCGATGCACTCGGCCACGTTGCGCACCGACTGCCCCACTTCCAGCTTGAGATCCCACAAGAGGGTGATGAACTCGCCGATGCGAAGCCCCAGCACCTCGTCCAGTTCATCTCCTTCGTAGAGGATCAGCAGGTCGATATCGGAGTGGGGATGGAGTTCGCCGCGGCCATAGCCGCCTACCGCGATCAGGGTGAGCTCGGTCCTGTCGAAGCCGAACTTGTGCCAGAGCCTGGTCAGCAGCGCGTCCATGTATTCGGAGCGGGTGGCCACCAGTTCGATGATGTTGTCACCGGCGTCGAAGCGCTCATGCAGCCAGGCGAGAAAGCGGCTCAGATACTCCTTGCAGTTGTCACGGGTGAGCTGATCGTCTGGGAGCAGATGGGGAGAAAGCAGGCTGGCATCCATGGCATGTCACACTCTCGGTCGGGCCGGGTAAAGAGCAACCCCGGCGCGCGGCCGGGGTTGAATGTCAAACGTGGTGGATAAAACGCTCGATAGTGTCGTCGGGGCGCAGGGTCAGGACCTCGCAGCCATCCTCGGTCACCAGCAGGGTGTGCTCCCATTGGGCGGAGTCGCCGCCGTCCTTGGTGGTCACGGTCCAGCCATCCTTCGGATTGACCTTGCAGTGGTACTTCTTGCTGTTGACCATGGGCTCGATGGTGAAGCACATGCCCGCTTTCAGCTCCAGCTTGCCGCCGTTGCGGTAGTGGAGGATCTGCGGCTCTTCGTGGAACTCGGCACCGATGCCATGGCCGCAGTAGTCGCGTACCACGGAGAAGCCGGCCTGCTCGACGATGGGCTGGATGACGGCGCCGATCTCGGTGATGCACATGCCCGGGCGCACCCGCTTGATGGCGGCATAGAGGCTATCCTGGGCCACCTTGCAGAGCTGGCGGCGCAGGGGGGTGGTCTGGCCCACGATGAACATGGCGGAGGTATCGCCGTGATAGCCATCCTTGATGACGGTGATGTCCAGATTGATGATGTCCCCTTCCCGCAGCTTCTTGTGGTTCGGGATGCCATGGCAGATGACATCGTTCACCGAAGTACAGATGGACTTGGGGAAGCCGTGGTAATTGAGCGGCGCGGGGGTGGCCTGCTGCACGTCGACGATGTAGTCGTGGCAGAGGGTATTCAGTTCGTCTGTGGTGACGCCCGCCTTGACGTGGGGGGCGATCATGACCAGCACGTCGGCGGCCAGCTGGCCGGCGACACGCATTTTTTCAATCTCTTCCGGTGTCTTGATTTTAATGGACATGGGATCTCTCTTGGGGCCTGATTGCGCATCCTGCCGATGCCCAACAACCAGGTAATGAAAAATAGATGCGTTTGCAATCAGGGCGAAATTTTATCCCCAACCCCCGTTTACTTCCAGTGTGATCGTCATCGCAACGTCATCAGGCGGTCGCACCATGGTCCGGGATCCATTTTTAGCACCCGGGCTGGTGGTGTCATGACCAAAGTTATGGTATAAAGCGCGCCGGAATGGGGAACTCGTGTCCTCATACCATCACCCTTACTCAACAACACACACACATCGACACATATGCCGGGGTGCCTTAACGGGTCGGTTATATGGGATGTGTGGAGGCCTAACCCCAATACAGAGGTATAAAATGGCTAAAGTTTCTATGCGCGACATGCTGCAAGCCGGCGTTCACTTCGGTCACCAGACTCGTTACTGGAACCCGAAAATGAAGTCCTACATCTTCGGCGCCCGCAGCAAAGTTCACATCATCAACCTGGAAAAAACCGTTCCGATGTTTGACGATGCCATGAACTTCATCAGCTCCGTAGCTGCCAAGAAAGGCAAGGTACTGTTCGTAGGTACCAAGCGTGCCGCGTCTGAAGCCGTCAAAGAAGCCGCTGAGCGTTGCGACCAGTTCTATGTTAACCACCGCTGGCTGGGCGGCATGCTGACCAACTGGAAAACTGTTCGTCAGTCCATCAAGCGCCTGAAAGATCTGGAAACCCAGAGCGAAGACGGTACCTTCGACAAGCTGACCAAGAAAGAGGCGCTGATGCGTACTCGCGAAATGGAAAAGCTGGAGAAGAGCCTGGGTGGTATCAAGAACATGGGCGGCCTGCCTGACGTTCTGTTCGTTGTCGATGCTGACCACGAGCACATCGCTATCAAAGAAGCCAACAACCTGGGTATCCCGGTAGTTTCCATCGTTGATACCAACTCCAACCCGGACGGCGTTGACTATGTCATCCCGGGTAACGACGACGCTATCCGTGCCGTACAGCTGTACCTGAACGCTGCTGCTGACACCGTTCTGGAAGCCCGCGAGCAGGACATCGTTGTTCAAGCCGAACAAGATGGCTTCGTTGAAGCTGAGTAATTGATAAGGACTGAAAAGCCCTTATTAACCAAGCTGATGTAATTGGTTAGCAGGGGCCCTTGTGGCCCCTGTTTCTTGTCAATTCAAGACCGAGGATACTGGACATGGCAAACATTTCTGCCGCCCTGGTAAAAGAACTGCGCGAGCGCACCGCCGCTGGCATGATGGATTGCAAAAAAGCGCTGGAAGAAGCCAACGGTGATATCGAGCTGGCTATCGAGAACATGCGTAAATCCGGTCAGGCCAAGGCCGCCAAGAAAGCTGGCCGTATCGCCGCTGAAGGTGTGATCTTCGCCCGTACCGAAGGCAACGTTGCCGTCATGATCGAGCTGAACTGCGAGACTGACTTCGTTTCCAAGGATGCCGGTTTCCTGGCCATGGGTCAGAAGATCGTCGAGATCGCTGCTACCCAGAAAATCGCTGACGTTGACGCGCTGAAAGCCGCCGACTTCGGCAACGGCGAGTCCGTCGAGCTGACCATCACCAACCTGATCGCCAAGATCGGTGAGAACATGAACCTGCGTCGCGTGATGCTGGTTGAAGGTGACAACCTGGGCACCTACGTTCACGGCTCCCGCATCGGTGTTATCACCAAGCTGGTTGGCGGTACCGACGAGCTGGCCAAAGATCTGGCCATGCACGTTGCTGCCAACAGCCCGCAATTCGTCAAACCGGAAGACGTGTCTGCCGAAGTCGTTGCCAAAGAGCGCGAAATCCAGATCGACATCGCCATCAACTCCGGCAAGCCGAAAGAGATCGCCGAGAAGATGGTTGAAGGCCGCATGAAGAAGTTCACCGGTGAGGTTTCCCTGACTGGTCAACCGTTCGTGAAAGATCCTTCCATGACCGTTGCCGAGCTGCTGAAGAAAGAAGGCGCTGACGTTGTTTCCTTCACCCGTTTCGAAGTGGGCGAAGGCATCGAGAAGCAAGAGACCGACTTCGCTGCTGAAGTAGCAGCCCAGATCGCGGCCGCTCAGAAGGCCTAATCGAACCGGTTTTTCCGTTTCCCCAGACCGCGACTTATGTCGCGGTCTTTATATGACCAGGAATCAGTGACATGAGTACCAATCCCAAGCCTGCATACAGACGTGTTCTTCTGAAGTTGAGTGGTGAAGCCCTGCAAGGATCCGAGGGTTTCGGCATTGATCCGGCGGTGCTGGAACGGATGGCCCAAGAGATCAAAGAGCTGGTTGAGCTGGGTGTTCAGGTCGGTCTGGTCATCGGTGGCGGCAACCTGTTCCGTGGTGCCGGCCTTGCCAAGGCAGGCATGAATCGCGTGGTGGGTGACCACATGGGCATGCTGGCGACCGTCATGAACGGCCTGGCCATGCGTGATGCCCTGCATCGTGCTTATGTGAATGCCCGCCTGATGTCGGCCATCTCCCTGCAAGGGGTCTGCGACTCCTACAGCTGGGCCGAAGCCATCAGCCAGCTGCGCGCCGGCAAGGTGGTGATCTTCTCTGCCGGTACCGGCAACCCCTTCTTTACCACCGACTCGGCAGCCTGCCTGCGCGGTATCGAGATCGAAGCTGACGTCGTGCTGAAAGCCACCAAGGTCGATGGCGTGTTCACCGATGACCCGGTCAAGAACCCGGATGCCGTGCTCTATCAGGAACTGAGTTATGATGAAGTTCTTGAAAAAGAACTCAAAGTGATGGATCTTGCTGCTTTTACCCTGGCCCGCGACCACGATCTGCCGATCCGGGTGTTCAACATGAACAAACCGGGCGCGCTGCGCCGCGTGATCATGGGTGAGCCGGAAGGTACCCTGATCCACCAGGCCAGCAAGTAAGGCAAGTGTGAGCCCCAGGCTCGCTTGTCCATTACGCCAGTCAACAAGATAGATACGAGCCGCCCGTCGGCTCGTTCGCCAAAAGGAAAACCACTGTGATCAACGAGATTAAAAACGACGCCAAGGACCGCATGGGCAAAAGCGTAGAGTCGCTGAAGACCCAGATGTCCAAGATCCGTACCGGCCGTGCTCACCCGAGCCTGCTTGACGGCATCCAGGTGGAGTATTACGGTGCTGCCACTCCTCTGAAGCAGTTGGCCAACGTGGTGGCAGAAGATGCCCGTACTCTCTCCATCTCCATCTTCGATCGCTCCATGATCCAGGCGGTGGAAAAAGCCATCCTGACCTCCGATCTGGGCCTGAACCCGTCCAGCAACGGCCAGACTCTGCGCGTGCCGCTGCCGCCGCTGACCGAAGAGCGTCGCCGTGATCTGACCAAGATCGTCCGTGCCGAAGCCGAAGGTGCCCGGGTTGCCATTCGCAACATCCGTCGCGATGCCAACGCCGACCTGAAAGCCCTGCTGAAAGAGAAAGAGATCTCCGAAGACGACGACCGTCGCGCCCAGGAAGAGATCCAGAAGCTGACCGATACCTTCATCAAGCTGGTGGATGACGCCCTGGTTGTGAAGGAAAAGGAGCTAATGGAAATCTAAGCCTCCGACAGGTATATTACGAGCGCCGTGTAGTGCCCCTGCACGGCGCTTTTGTCTTTGTGGGAGAAATGAATGTCGCTTTTGGCAGCGCTAGGCGATAGCGCCAGCTCGTCCTTGCCCCGTCACGTCGCCATCATCATGGATGGCAATGGTCGCTGGGCCCAGAACCGCGGCAAGATGCGGGTTTCCGGGCACAAGGCGGGCGTGAAATCCGTGCGTGAGGCCGTGGCCTTTGCCGCCCGTGCCAAGATGGAGGCGCTGACCCTGTTTGCGTTTTCCAGCGAGAACTGGCGCCGTCCGGAAGGGGAAGTCAACGCCCTGATGGAATTGTTCATGACGGTGCTGGGTCGCGAGGTGAGCAAGTTGCACAGCAACGGCATTCGCCTTCGGGTGATTGGCGACACTGTCCGCTTCAGCGAGCGGCTGCAGGCCAAAATCGCCAAGGCCGAGGCCCTGACCGCCAACAATCAGGGATTGACCCTCAATATCGCCGCCAACTATGGCGGTCAGTGGGACATCGCCCAGGCGGCCCGGACCCTGGCACGGGCCGTGGCGGCGGGTGAACTCGATGCCGAGGCGGTCGATGAGGCGGCATTGGGTCGTCATGTCTGCATGGCTGATCTGCCCCCCGTGGATCTGTTGATCCGCACTGGCGGGGATCATCGCATCAGCAACTTTGTCCTGTGGCAGCTCGCCTATGCCGAACTCTATTTTACCCCGGTCCTGTGGCCCGATTTTGACGAGGCCGAGTTCAGTGGGGCAGTTGCCTCCTTCGTTGCTCGCGAGCGTCGCTTCGGGTGTACGGGTGAACAGATCCGGGAATTGATCGCCGCGCAACAGACCGGCTAAACCCCGCTCCCAAGAGAGAGGTTTCTTTTGCTAAAACAACGAATTATTACCGCATTACTGTTAGTGCCCCTGGTGTTGGGGGCGCTGTTTTTCCTGCCATTGAAATTCTTTGCCCTGCTCGCCGCCCTGGTCTTTCTGCTGGCCAGCCGCGAGTGGAGCGCCTTCGTGACCGCCCAGCCGCAGCAATGGCTGTCGGTGGTGTTCTGTCTGCTGCTGGGGGCCAGCCTGTTCTGGGTGCCGGTAGAGCAGCTCTGGATCCCTCAACTGCACCCACTGGTGATGGGCGTGCTCTGGACCGCGGTCAGCTGGTGGCTGCTGGGGCTGCTGCTGGTGCTGCGCTACCCGCAGAGCGCCAAGTTGTGGCGTGAATCCATCTGGCTCAAATCCCTGTTCGGTCTGGTGACCCTGGTTCCCTTCTTCTGGTCCCTGGTGGCCATTCGCGGCTACAACTTCTACCACGACCCCATGATGGGGGCCTGGATCCTGCTGTTCGTGATGGGGCTGGTCTGGGCGGCAGATTCTGGCGCGTATTTTTTCGGCAAGGCGTTCGGCAAACACAAGCTGGCGCCGGCCGTGAGCCCGGGTAAAACCATCGAAGGCATGCTGGGTGGCCTCTTTACCGCCAGCCTGCTGGCCATCGGCGTGACCTGGTTCATGGGCTTCGTGCCTGCCAAGATGGGCACCGTGCTGCTCTGTTCCCTCCTGGCGGTGCTGGCCTCCGTGCTCGGCGATCTGGCCGAGAGCATGTTCAAGCGGGAAGCCGGCATCAAGGATTCCGGCACCCTGTTGCCGGGCCATGGGGGCATTCTCGATCGCATCGACAGCCTGACGGCGGCGCTGCCCGTCTTCCTGCTCAGCTACCTGTTGCTCGGTCCGGAGTTTTGATGTTTCGCGCACTGATGATCCCGGGAGCGTCCCGCTCCATCAGTCTGTTACCCAATCAGGAGTCTTGATGCAAAACCTGGTGATCCTGGGAGCGTCAGGCTCCATCGGTCAGAGCACCATCAAGGTACTGCGCCACAACCCCGGGCGCTGGCAGGTGCTGGCGCTGACCGCTGCCCGCAGCGTGGACGCCATGCTGCGCGACTGTCTCGAATTCTCCCCCCGGTTCGCCGTCATGGTGGACGAAGGCGCCGCCAGCGAGCTGGCGGGTCGGCTCAAGGCCCACGGCAGCACCACCCGGGTGTTGTCCGGTCAGGCAGCCCTGTGCGACGTGGCTGCTCACCCCGATGCCCACAGCGTGATGGCGGCCATTGTCGGTGCGGCGGGTCTGGCACCCACCATGGCTGCCGTGCGCGCCGGCAAGCGCATTCTGCTGGCCAACAAGGAAGCGCTGGTGATGTCCGGCGCCTTCTTCATGGAGGCGGTGCGCGAGCACGGTGCCGAGCTGCTGCCCATCGACAGCGAACACAACGCCATCTTCCAATGCCTGCCGGTCGACGTGCAGCGCCAGCCCGGTTTCTGCGATCTGGCCGGGGCGGGGATCAGCAAGATCCTGCTGACCGGCTCCGGCGGACCTTTCCGCTATGCCGATGTGGGTGAACTGCACCATGTCACCCCGGCGCAAGCCATTGCCCATCCCAACTGGTCCATGGGGGCCAAGATCTCGGTGGACTCCGCCACCATGATGAACAAGGGGCTGGAGTACATCGAGGCGCGCTGGCTGTTCAATGCGGCCCCCGAGCAGATCCAGGTGGTGATCCACCCCCAGTCCGTCATTCACTCCATGGTGCAGTACAAGGATGGCTCCGTGCTGGCCCAGCTCGGCAACCCGGACATGTGTACTCCCATTGCCCACGCTCTGGCCTATCCGGAACGGATCGAGTCCGGTGTGGAACCTTTGGATTTCTTCAGTGTCGGAGAGTTCAGCTTTATCCGGCCCGACTATGAGCGCTATCCCTGTCTGGCGCTGGCCATGAGGGCGTGCCAGCAGGGGCAGGGGGCGACCACCTCCCTCAATGCCGCCAACGAGGAGGCCGTCGCGGCTTTTCTTGCAGAGCGGATCGGATTTATGGATATTGCCAGAGTCAACGAATCCGTCATGGCCGAGCTGGGCAGCAGTGCCGCTGGCTCTCTGGCGGATCTCATCGCCCTGGACGGTACGGCCCGAGCCCGTGCCCAGCAACTGATAAAGGAGCTTGCCGTATGAACGGACTGTGGTGGCAGCCAGCCCCTCTCCATGCTCTCGAGCGCAGGACTGGACATGACCGCGAGGTACGCGGCTGATGGGCGGGCTTCTGTGGAATATCGGCGCCTTCATCGTGGCCCTCGGGCTGCTGGTGGCGGTGCATGAATTTGGCCACTTCTGGGTGGCTCGTCGTTGCGGCGTCAAGGTGGAGCGCTTCTCCATCGGCTTTGGCAAGGCCATCTGGCGTCGCCTTGGCAAGGATGGCACCGAATACGTGCTGGCCCTGATCCCCCTTGGCGGCTACGTCAAGATGCTGGATGGCCGGGTCGACGAACTCAAGCCGGGGGAGGAGGCGCAGGCCTTCAACCACAAGAGCGTCTGGGCCCGGATGGCCATCGTCGCGGCCGGCCCCATGGCGAACTTCGTGTTCGCCCTGTTCGCCTTCTGGCTGATGTTCATCATAGGGGTGCCGAGCGTCAAACCCGTGGTGGGCGAGGTGCGTCCTGCCTCCATCGTGGCAGAGGCCGGCATCCTGCCAGGCATGGAGATCGTCGGCGTCGGCGGCGAGGAGACCGGTGACTGGGAGAGCGTCACCTATGCCCTCATCAGCCACCTTGGTGATGACTCGGTGCAGCTCAAGCTCAAGGCGGCCAACACCAGCTATGCAGTGGACAAGACCCTGCAGCTGGCAGGCTGGAAATTCGACCCCGACAAAGAGTCCCCCATCGGGAGCCTCGGGATAGTGCCCCTCGGTGGCAAGGTGCTGCCCGTGGTGGAGGCCGTGGTGCCGTCGAGCGCGAGCGAGAAGGCTGGCCTTCAGATAGGGGATCGCATCAAGGGGGTCGATGGAGAGGCCATCACCGAATGGGCCCAGTTTGTCGAGCGTGTCCAGCAGTCACCGGCGCAGCCGCTGCAGGTGACGGTGGAGCGCCGGGGCAGCGAGATGACCCTGACCCTGACCCCGGACGGGAAGAAAGTGAAGGGCCAGCTGGTCGGTTTTGTGGGCTTGTCGCCGCAACTGGTTCCATTACCGGATGAGTATCGAACTCTGTTACAGTATGGGCCTTTGCAAGCCCTGTGGCATGGGGTCCAGAAGACCTGGAGCCTGATCACCCTGACCTTCGACATGATAGGCAAGCTGATCGGTGGCATCGTCTCTTTGGACAACCTGAGCGGCCCCATCTCCATCGCCAAGGGGGCCGGCAGCAGCGCCGATTACGGGTTGGTCTATTTCCTCGGATTCCTGGCGCTCATCAGCGTCAATTTGGGGATCATCAACCTGTTCCCCCTGCCGGTGCTCGATGGTGGCCATCTGGTCTATTTCCTCATCGAGGCGATCACCGGCAAGCCGGTATCGGAAAAAATTCAGGAAGTTGGGTTCAGGATAGGCGCCGCCATTCTGATGTTACTGATGGGCATTGCGCTGTTTAATGATTTCGCTCGCCTCTGAGGCCAGAGCATCAACAAGGACACATAAGAACAAAATGGCTGTTAAAAAAGCATTGGTGTTGAGTTGCCTGCTGGGGGCCAGCTTCCTGGCTCAGGCTGCCCCGGCCTCTTTTGTGGTGCAAGACATTCAGGTCGAGGGCCTGCAGCGGGTGACCCTGGGTGCCGCCCTGTTGAATCTGCCGGTGCGGGTCGGTGATTCCGTTGACTCCGTATCCCTGGCGAACGCCATCAAGAAGCTCTATGCCTCCGGCAACTTCGAGGACGTCAAGGTCTATCGCGACGGTCAGGTGCTGCAAGTGGTGGTCAAGGAGCGCCCGACCATCTCCAGCATCGAGTTCTCCGGCAACAAGGACATCAAGGAAGAGCAACTGACCCAGAGCCTGGAATCCTCCGGGATCCGCGTGGGTGATCCGCTGGATCGCACCGTGCTGAGCTCCCTCGAGAAAGGGCTGGAAGATTTCTACTACGGCGTGGGCAAGTACTCCGCCAAGGTCAAGGCCATCGTCACCCCGCTGCCGCGCAACCGGGTCGACCTCAAGTTCACCTTCGTGGAAGGGGAAGCGGCCAAGATCCAGCAGATCAACATCGTCGGCAACAACGTCTTCCCGGAAGAGAAGCTGCTGGCCCAGCTCTCCCTCAAGGACGACGTGCCCTGGTGGAACTTCACCGGCGATCAGCGCTACCAGAAGCAGAAGCTGGCCGGTGACATCGAAGTGCTGCGCTCCTATTACATGGACCGCGGCTACATCCGCTTCACCCAGGAGTCCACCCAGGTCTCCATGACCCCGGACAAGAAAGGGGTCTATGTCACCCTCAACGTCAAGGAAGGGGAGCAGTACAAGGTTTCCGGCATCCAGCTCAAGGGTGACCTCATCGACCGCGGCGGCGAGATGAAGGGCCTCATCCCCATCGAGGCGGGCAGCGTCTACTCCGCCAGCCAGGTAACCCATACCGAAGAGGTGCTCTCCAAGTTCCTCGGCCGTTACGGCTACGCCTATCCGAAAGTGGTCACCTTCCCCCAGATCAACGACCAGACCAAGGAAGTGGAGCTCATCGTCAACGTGGAGCCGGGTCCCCGGGTCTATGTGCGCAACATCAACTTCAGCGGCAACGTCACCACCAAGGACGAAGTGCTGCGTCGCGAGATGCGCCAGATGGAGGGCACCTGGCTCTCCTCCGACAACGTCGAGCAGTCCAAGACCCGTCTAAACCGCCTCGGCTTCTTCGAGACCGCGGAAGTGGACACCAAGCGGGTGCCGGGCAGCGATGACCAGGTCGATCTGGACTTCAAGGTCAAGGAGCAGCCGGCGGGGTCCATCAACGCCGGTATCGGCTACGGCACCGAGTCGGGTCTGAGCCTGCAGGCGGGTCTGCAGCAGGACAACTTCATGGGGACCGGCAAGAAGATCGGCATCAACGCCAGCACCAACGACTACTCCAAGAGCGTCGACCTGAGCTATAACGACCCCTACTTCACCGTGGACGGGGTGAGCCTGGGCGGCCGTCTCTACTACAACAAGTTCAGTGCGGCCGACGCCAACATCGTGGACTACGAGAACACCACCGTCGGTTTCCGTCTCTCCAGCGGCTTCCCGGTCAACGAGAACAACCGTCTCGACTTCAGCCTGGGCTACGAGAACAACAAGCTCTCCCAGCCCAACCCCTATGTACAGGTGGACGAGTTCTGGAAGGTCTACAGCGGCAATCTGGATGGCGACAACCGCATGGTGTTCAACACCGTGGACGTCACCGCCGGCTGGACCCGCTCCACCCTCAACAAGGGTCAGTTCCCGACCTCCGGTGATCGCCAGCGGGTGAACGCCAAGGTGACGGTGCCCGGCATGGATCTGCAGTACTTCAAGCTCAACGCCGAAGATGCTCACTACTTCCCGTTTGATGCCGACCACAAGTGGGTCATGCTGGCCAAGGCCCGCGCCTCCTACGGCGACGGCTACGGCAGCAATGGCGACTACGAGCACGTCCTGCCGTTCTTCGAGAACTACTACGCCGGCGGCTTCGACACCCTGCGTGGCTTCAAGAGCAACACCGTGGGTCCGAAGGCGCTCTACTACTATAACCTGGGCGGCAACGACGTCATCCAGGGCACCGACAGCTCGGTCGGGGGCAACGCCCTGGCGGTGGCCTCGCTGGAAATGATCGTGCCGACGCCCTTTGCCTCCGAGACCTATCAGCCCCAGCTGCGGACCAGCTTCTTCATCGATGCCGGTTCCGTGTGGGATACCCACTTCGACTACAGCCAGTATCAGAACCGTTGCTTCAGTGGTTGCAACTATCTGATGGACTACTCCGATCCGAGCAACATCCGGATGTCGACCGGCCTGTCGCTGCAGTGGCTCTCTCCCATGGGCCCGCTGGTGTTCGTGCTGGCAAGACCAATCAAGAAATACGAAGGGGACGACACCGAAGTCTTCTCCTTCAACATCGGCCGTACCTTCTAAGGGGAGCGGACGCCCCCCCGCCATGGCGGGGGGAAGCATGATGGGTCGCGCGTTTGCGTGCCTCACCAGGTAACAAGACGATCTCGTGGATCGCTTGCACAATCAGGTAAATCAGGTAGCCCTCGACCGAGGGACCAAGGAGTAAGTGTGAATAAAGCGTTGAAAGTAGCTGGTTTGAGCTTTGCACTGATGGCTGCCGGCATGGGTTCTGCCTTCGCTGAGACCAAGATTGCCGTGGTCGACATGGGCGAAGTCTTCCAAAAGCTGCCCCAGCGTGAAGCCGTTGCCAAGAAGCTGAAGGGCGAGTTCGAGCCGCGCATGCGTGAACTGCAGAAGCTGGAGTCTGACGGTCAGGCACTGGTCGAGAAGTTCAAGAAGGACGAAGCCTTCATGAGCGCCGAGCAGAAGAAGCAGAGCCAGGAGAAGCTGGCCAAGCTGCAGATGGAATTCAACCAGAAGCGTCAGGCGTTTGAACAGGACAACGGTCGCCGTCAGTCCGAAGAGCGCAACAAGATCCTGACCAAGGTGCAGGCTGCCATCGACGCCATCGCCAAGAGCAATGGCTACGATCTGGTGCTGGAGCGCAACGCCGCCCCTTATGCAGCCAGCAAGCTGGACATCTCCGGCCAGGTTATTTCTCAGGTTAGCAAGAGCAACTAATTGATGGCATTCACTCTCGCACAGCTGGCCCAGCAACTGGGGGCCGAGGTCCATGGGGATGGGACCCGGGAAATTCGCAAGGTCGCGACACTGGAAAAAGCCGGGGAGGGGGAGATAGCCTTCCTGTCCAACAAGAAATACCGGCATTTTCTGGAGCAGAGCAAGGCCACGGCCGTGCTCATCACCGAGGCAGACCTGCCGTTTTGCCCCACCAACGCCCTGGTGCTCAAGGACCCCTACGTGGGCTTTGCACGGGTTGCCCAACTGCTGGACACCACCCCGCAGCCGGCCATGGATATCCATCCGAGCGCCGTCATCGCGGCGGACGTGCAACTGGGCGAGAGAGTGGCCATCGGTGCCAATGCGGTGATCGAATCCGGCGTCGTGCTGGGTGACGATGTGCGCATCGGCCCGGGCTGTTTCGTTGGCAAGGATACCCGACTGGGAGCGCGCTCCCGGTTGTGGGCCAACGTCACCCTCTATCACAACGTGACCCTGGGCACGGACTGTCTGGTACAGGCCGGCACCGTGATCGGGGCAGACGGTTTCGGTTATGCCAACGAGCGCGGCGAGTGGATCAAGATCCCCCAGCTCGGTGGCGTGACCATTGGCAACCGGGTCGAGATCGGTGCCTGCACCACCATCGACCGCGGTGCGCTGGAAGATACCCGCATCGCTGACAACGTCATCATCGACAACCAGTGCCAGATCGCCCACAACGTCGAGATCGGCTACGGCACTGCCGTGGCGGGCTCCACCGTGATGGCCGGTAGTCTCAAGGTCGGCAAATACTGTATCATTGGTGGTGCCTCCGTCTTTAACGGGCACATGGAGATCTGCGACCAGGCCACCGTCACCGGCATGGCCATGGTGATGCGTCCCATCACCGAGCCCGGTATCTACTCTTCCGGCATCCCCCTGCAAACCAATAAAGAGTGGCGCAAGACCGCCGCCCGGGTGATGCGTATCGAAGAGATGCACAAGCGGTTGAGCAAGCTTGAGAAAAAGCTGGATCAAGAATAATCACGATTGGTATAGGGTACTGTTTTGACTACTGAAAAGAAGAGCCTGGGCATCCAGGAAATCATGGATCTGCTGCCCCACCGTTATCCGTTCCTGATGGTGGACAAGGTGGAAAACTACGAGATCAGCGATGAGCGCAAGACCCTGCGCGCCATCAAGAACGTCTCGTTCAACGAGCCGATCTTCCAGGGCCACTTCCCGGCCAAGCCGGTCTTCCCCGGCGTGCTGATCCTGGAAGCCATGGCCCAGGCCACCGGTATCCTGGCCTTCACCATGGTGGGCAAGCCGTCACCCAACGAGCTTTATTACTTTGCCTCCATCGACAATGCCCGCTTCAAGCGCCCGGTGGGACCCGGCGATCAGCTGGTGCTGGATGTGGAGTTCCTGAAGGAGCGTCGCGGCATCGCCAAGTTCACCGGTGTCGCCACCGTCGACGGTGAAGTGGTCTGTACTGCCGAACTGATGTGCGCCAAGCGCGAGGTATAACCGTGATCGATCAGACTGCCATCATCCACGACACCGCCATCGTCCATGAGTCTGCCGTCATCGGCAAAGGGGTTGAAATCGGCCCCTTCACCGTCATCGGTGCCGAGGTGGAAATCGGTGACAACACCTGGGTGAGCTCCCACGTGGTGATCAAGGGCCCGACCAAGATCGGTCGCGGCAACAAGATCTTCCAGCACACCTCCATCGGTGAGGATTGCCAGGACAAGAAGTACGCCGGTGAGCGCACCTTCCTCGAGATCGGCGACAACAACGTGTTTCGCGAGAACTGCACCGTGCACCGCGGCACCACCCAGGACCAGAGCCTGACCAAGGTGGGTAGCGGCAACCTGTTCATGGTCAACGTTCACGTGGCCCACGACTGCATCATCGGTGACAACTGCATCTTCGCCAACAACGCCACCCTGGCGGGCCATGTGCACATCGGTGACTTCGTGATCTTCGGCGGTCTGTCTGCCATTCACCAGTTCGGCCGCGTCGGCTCCCACGCCTTCGTCGGCGGCTGCGCTGCCCTGAACAAGGACGTGCCGCCCTACGTGATGGCCGCCGGCAACTACGCCAAGCCGTTCGGGGTCAACTCCGAAGGCCTGCGTCGTCGTGGCTTCAGCGCCGAGGCGATCTCTGCCGTCAAGCGCGCCTACAAGGAGATCTTCCGCTCCGGCAAGACCATTGAAGAGGTGTTGCCCGTGCTGAGCGAGATGGCCCAGAGCGAACCGGCCATCCAGCTCTATGTGGATTTCCTCAAGGACAACGAGCGCGGGATCATCCGTGCCTGATCCCATTCGCATCGGCATCGTCGCCGGAGAGACCTCCGGCGACATCCTGGCCGCAGGGCTGGTGCGCGAACTGCAAGCCCGCTACCCGGATGCGCAGTTCGAAGGGATCGCCGGGCCGCGGATGCAGGCTCTCGGCGTGAAGGCGCTGTTCGAGATGGAGGAGCTCTCCGTCATGGGCATCACCGAGGTGCTGGGCCGTCTGCCCCGCATCCTCCAGGTGCGCCGCGAACTGCTGCGCCACTTCATCGCCAATCCCCCCGACATCTTCGTCGGTGTGGATGCACCGGATTTCAATATCGGGGTGGAGCTGAAACTGCGCCGCGCCGGTATCAAGACGGTCCACTATGTCAGCCCCTCCGTCTGGGCCTGGCGTCAGGGCCGCATTCACAAGATCAAGGCGGCCACCGACATGGTGCTCGCCTTCCTGCCGTTCGAGAAAGCCTTCTACGACCGTTTCGATGCCCCCTGTCGCTTCGTCGGCCACACCATGGCGGACGACATTCCGCTGGTGCCGGATCAAGGGGCGGTGCGCGAGGCCCTCGGCATCGATCCCGCCCGTCGCTGGCTGGCGGTACTGCCGGGGAGTCGCACGGCGGAAGTGGGCTTCATGGCGCCGGTCTTCCTCGAGGCGTGCAAGCACCTGACGGTGCACAACCCGGATCTCGGTTTCATCGTGCCTCTGGTCAACCAGAAACGGCGCGAGCAGTTCCTCGCCATCAAGGCTGAGGTGGCCCCGGAGCTCGACATGGTGCTGCTGGACGGTCAGGGCCGCGAGGCCATGATTGCCGCCGACGTGGTGATGCTCGCCTCCGGCACCGCGGCCCTCGAGGCCATGCTGGTGAAAAAGCCCATGGTGGTGGGTTACAAGCTCAAACCCTTCAGCTACTTGCTGGCCCAGTGGCTGGTGAAGACGGATTATGTCTCCCTGCCGAACCTGCTGGCGGACAAGATGCTGGTGCCCGAGCTCATCCAGCACGAGTGCACCCCGGCCAACCTGGTGGAAGAGGTGAGCAAGCTGCTGGACCATGACAACAGCGAGCTCATCGCCACCTTCACCCGGTTGCACGAGAAGATCCGCTGCAATGCGGATGTGCAGGCAGCGGAAGCGGTTGCCGCGCTGCTGGAACGCTAGTGGGCTCTGCCTGTGTGTCAGGCGTGATGTTGTGCTGATACTGGCCCTGCGGGGCCGGTTTTGATTCAAGGCTATGAGATGACGATCGATATTCCCGAAGACAAGCTGATTGCCGGAGTGGACGAGGTGGGTCGCGGCCCCCTGGTGGGTGACGTGGTCACCGCCGCGGTGATCCTGGATCCTGCCAATCCCATCCTTGGCCTCGCCGACTCCAAGAAGCTCTCCGAGAAGAAGCGGCTCGCCCTGTTTGGCGAGATCAAAGAGAAGGCGCTGGCCTATGCCATCGGCCGCGCCAGCCCGGCGGAAATCGACGAGCTCAACATCCTGCACGCCACCATGCTGGCGATGCAGCGCGCCGTGGCGGGGCTCAAGGTGACGCCCGAGTTGGTCTTCATCGACGGCAACCGCTGCCCCAGATTGCCGATGGAGGCCCGCGCCGTGGTCAAGGGTGACAGCCTGGTGGCCGCCATCAGCGCCGCCTCCATCCTCGCCAAGGTGACCCGGGACGCCGAGATGACCGAGCTGGACAGCCGCCATCCCGAGTACGGTTTCGCCCGCCACAAGGGCTACCCGACGGCGGAGCACCTCGCCATTCTGGCCGAACGGGGCCCGCTGCCCGAATACCGGCAGAGCTTCAAGCCGGTGCGCCGCGCCCTGGGGATCGAATAACCGATGCCGATCTGTCTGAACGATTTCTGCTTGCGCAATGAGAGGGCGTGACCATGGCTGATCCCCGTTTCATCCACCTGAGGGTGCACTCCGACTTCTCCATGGTCGACGGCCTGCAGAAGATCGGTCCCATCGTCTCCGCTGCCGCCGCCAACAACATGCCGGCCCTGGCCCTGACCGACCAGATGAACATGTGCGGCCTGGTGCGCTTCTACGGCTCTGCCCACGGCAAGGGGATCAAGCCCCTGGTCGGGGCGGATTTCTGGGTGCAGAGCGACGAGCTTGGGGACGAGCAGTTTCGCCTCACCCTGCTCGCCATGGACAACGACGGCTACCAGAACATCACCCTGCTCATCTCCCGCGGCTATCAGCGCGGTCATGTGCAGGGGCGTCCGGTCATCGACAAGGCCTGGCTTGGCGAACATGCCAAGGGGGTGATCGTCCTCTCCGGCGGTCGCGAGGGGGATGTGGGCAAGTTCCTGCTCAAGGGCAACCGCCAGATGGTGGAGCATTGCCTCGCCTTCTACCAGACCCACTTCCCGGATGCCTACTACCTGGAGCTGCTGCGTACCGGCCGCCCGGACGAGGAGGTCTACCTGCACATGGCGGTGGCCATTGCCACCGAGTTCGAACTGCCGGTCGTGGCCACCAACGAGGTGGTGTTCCTCACCGCCGATGACTTCGATGCCCACGAGATCCGGGTCGCCATCCACGACGGCTACACCCTGATGGACAAGCGCCGACCGCGCCGCTACAGCCCCCAGCAGTACCTGCGCAGTCAGGAGGAGATGGCGGAGCTGTTTGCCGACATCCCGGAAGCCCTGGAAAACACGGTGGAGATCGCCAAGCGCTGCAACGTGACGGTGCGCCTCGGCGAGTATTTCCTGCCCAACTTCCCCACCGGTGACATGACCACCGAAGACTTCCTGGTCATGAAATCGAAGGAAGGGCTGGAGGAGCGGCTCGAATTCCTGTTCCCGGATCCGGCGGTGCGGGCCGAGCGCCGTCCCGAGTATGACGAGCGTCTCGACATCGAGCTCAAAGTGATCAACCAGATGGGCTTCCCGGGTTACTTCCTCATCGTGATGGAGTTTATCCAGTGGTCCAAGGACAACGGCATCCCCGTCGGTCCGGGCCGGGGCTCGGGGGCGGGGTCGCTGGTGGCCTATGCCCTCAAGATCACCGACCTGGATCCGCTGGAATTTGACCTGCTGTTCGAACGTTTCCTGAACCCCGAGCGGGTCTCCATGCCCGACTTCGACGTCGACTTCTGCATGGACAGGCGCGACGAGGTGATCGATCACGTCTCCGAGATGTATGGCCGGGAGGCGGTATCCCAGATCATCACCTTCGGCAGCATGGCGGCCAAGGCGGTGGTACGGGACGTGGGCCGGGTGCTGGGCCACGCCTACGGCTTTGTCGATCGCATATCCAAGCTGATCCCGCCCGACCCCGGCATGACCCTGGCCAAGGCGTTCGAAGCCGAGCCCAAGTTGCCGGAGCTCTACGAGCAAGACGAGGAGGTCAAGGACCTCATCGACATGGCCCGCCGCCTGGAAGGGGTGGTGCGCAACGCCGGCAAGCACGCCGGTGGCGTGGTGATCGCGCCCACCAAGATCACCGACTTCGCGCCGCTCTATTGCGACGACGAAGGGCATCACCCGGTCACCCAGTTCGACAAGAACGACGTGGAGTACGCGGGCCTGGTGAAGTTCGACTTCCTGGGGCTGCGCACCCTCACCATCATCGATTGGGCCCTTGGCATGATAAACCCCCGTCTTGCCAAAGAGGGCAAGCCGCCGGTGGACATCGCCGCCATCCCCATCGACGACAAGAAGTCGTTCGCCCTCTTGCAGCGCTTCGAGACCACGGCGGTGTTCCAGCTCGAATCCCGCGGCATGAAGGATCTCATCAAGCGGCTGCAGCCCGACTGCTTCGAAGACATGATCGCGCTGGTGGCCCTGTTCCGCCCGGGCCCGCTCCAGTCGGGCATGGTGGACAACTTCATCGAGCGCAAACACGGCAAGGAGGCCATCTCCTACCCGGACGAGAAGTGGCAGCACGAAAGCCTCAAACCCATACTCGAGCCCACCTACGGCATCATCCTCTACCAGGAGCAGGTGATGCAGATCGCCCAGACCCTGGCGGGGTATACCCTGGGTGGCGCGGACATGCTGCGCCGGGCCATGGGCAAGAAAAAACCCGAAGAGATGGCCAAGCAGCGGGCGGGCTTCGAGGAGGGGGCGGTCAAGAACGGCGTCGACGGCGAACTGGCGATGAAGATCTTCGATCTGGTGGAGAAGTTTGCGGGCTACGGCTTCAACAAGTCCCACTCCGCTGCCTATGCGCTGGTCTCTTACCAGACCCTCTGGCTCAAGACCCACTTCCCGGCGGAGTTCATGGCGGCGGTGATGACCGCGGACATGGACAACACCGACAAGATAGTGACCCTGGTGGACGAGTGTCAGCGCATGGGGCTGACCGTGATCCCGCCGGACGTCAACACCGGCCGCTACCGCTTCAGCGTCAACGAGGACGGCCACATCGTCTACGGCATCGGCGCGGTGAAGGGGGTAGGGGAAGGGCCGATCGAGGCGATCCTGGACGCGCGGGATCGGGACGGTCCATTCCGCGACCTGTTCGATTTCTGCAACCGGGTCGACATCAAGAAGCTCAACAAACGGGTGATGGAGAAGCTCATCCTCTCCGGCGCCATGGACAGGCTCGGCCCCCACCGCGCCGCCCTGATGGCGACCCTGGAGGAGGCGATGCGCGCCGCCGAGCAGCACGCCAAGGCCCAGGCGGTGGGGCAGGTCGACATGTTCGGCGTGCTCACGGAGGAGATCGACGACGTCAAGAAGGCGTTCGCCAACGTGCCGCACTGGCCCGACAAGGTGTGGCTGGAAGGGGAGCGCGAGACCCTCGGGCTCTACCTCACCGGTCACCCCATCAACCAGTACAGCAGCGAGCTGCGGCGCTACACCTCGGGCCGACTGTGCGATCTGCATCCCACCTCCCGGGATACGGTGACCACGGCGGCGGGGTTGGTGATTGCGGCGCGCAGCATGGTGACCAAGCGCGGCAACAAGATGGGGATCTTCACCCTGGACGACAGATCCGGCCGTCTGGATGTGACCCTTTTCAGTGAAGCGCTGGAAAAATACGAAGAATTGATGCAAAAAGACCGTATTTTAGTGGTTTCTGGACAGGTCAGCTTTGATGACTTCTCCGGTGGCCTTAAAATGTCGGCCCGCGAGTTGCTGGATATCAACGATGCGAGGGAGCGTTTTGCCAGGGCAATCCGCATCTCCCTCGATGAACAACGCATTGACGAGCGCTTTTTCCCGCGTTTGTGCGAGATTTTGGAGCCCGCCCGTGCCGGAGTCTGTCCGGTTCAGGTAAACTATCGTCGCCCCGGTTCCCGGGTGCGATTGACGCTCGGTACCGAGTGGCGGGTGACGCCCACCGATCAACTGATAGATGACTTGCGAGTCCTGCTTGGACGAGAGCGGGTTGAATTGGTTTTTGATTAGAGGATCTATTGTCCCTATGAGTCTTTTTCTGGATTTTGAACAGCCGATCGCCGAGTTGCAGGCACAGATCGATGAACTGCGCCATGTGAGCGAGCACAACAGTGCCGTGGATCTCAGCGAAGACATTCGCCGGCTGGAGAAGAAAAACGAAGAGCTGACCAAGAAGATCTTCGGCGATCTGGGTGCCTGGCAGGTATCCCAGATGGCACGTCATCCCCAGCGCCCCTACACCCTCGACTACATCGAGCAGATCTTCACCGATTTCGACGAGCTGGCCGGGGATCGCGCCTATGCCGATGACAAGGCCATCGTCGGCGGCATCGCCCGTCTCGACGGCGAGCCCGTGATGATCATCGGTCACCAGAAGGGGCGCGAGACCAAGGAGAAGATCAAGCGCAACTTCGGCATGCCGCGTCCGGAAGGGTACCGCAAGGCCCTGCGCCTGATGGAGATGGCCGAGCGCTTCAAGATGCCGATCATCACCTTCATCGACACCCCGGGTGCCTACCCCGGCGTGGGTGCCGAGGAACGTGGCCAGTCCGAAGCCATCGCCCGCAACCTGAAAGTCATGGCCGGCCTGACCGTGCCGGTGGTCTGCACCGTGATCGGTGAAGGCGGTTCCGGCGGCGCTCTCGCCATCGGCGTCGGCGATCGGGTCAACATGCTGCAGTACTCCACCTACTCCGTCATCTCCCCGGAAGGGTGCGCCTCCATCCTGTGGAAGAGCGCCGAGAAGGCCTCAGTGGCGGCGGATGCCATGGGCATCACCGCCCAGCGCCTGAAGGAGCTGAAGCTCATCGACAACATCGTCGAGGAGCCCCTCGGCGGTGCCCACCGCGACGTGGAGAAGATGGCCAAGCACCTGAAAGCGCGCATCAAGCAGGATCTGGATGCCCTGCGCCCCCTCGACAGCGAGCAGCTGCTGGAGCAGCGCTACCAGCGTCTGCTGGGTTACGGCTACTGCTGATCTGCCGTTTCCAATAAAAAGTCCCCGCATGCGGGGACTTTTTTTATGGGCGACGTTTGTGGGTGGGCGCCGGGGCGGGCCTCAGGGGGCGGTCAGCGCCCGTTGCATACGGACGGAAGTACGCCCTCCGGCAGGGCTCAGGGCCCGCCACTCCCGCCACAGCAGCCAGCACAGGGGGGGCGTCAGCAGCAGCACGGTGGCGGGCTGTGCCATCAAGACTCCGTCGCGCCCCCACCAGAGGGGCAGCAGGAAGATGAGGGGCAGCAGCAGCACCGTCTTGGCCACGGAGATGACGAGGGCCTGGCGGGTGCGGGCCATGGCCTGCAACAGCACGATGCCGAACATGACGATCCCCTCCAGGGGCAGGGCAGCGAGGTTGAGGGTCAGGCTGCTGATGGCGGCGGCGAGCAGCTCTGCGTCCTGATCACCGGTGTAGAGCATGGCGACCGGCTGCGGCAGCAGCTGGACAATCAGCCAGACCCCCAGGCCATAGACCAGGGTGATCTTGAGCCCCATCGCCATCAGGAACTGGAGGTCGCGATGGCGCCCGGCTCCCGCTGCCTGGCTCACCAGGGGCTGGATGCCAAACGCCAGTCCCTGCAGGATGACGATGAAGACCGCCTCCGTGTACCCCGCCACGGTGAAGCCCGCCAGATCCTTGACCGTGCCGTGCACCATCAGCTGGCTGTTGTGCAGCAGCAACAGCAGCCCCAGATTGAACTGGGCGATGAGGCTCGGCAGCCCGGTGAAGAGCAGGCCGGGCATGGCCGGGAAGCGTGGCACCAGCTGGCACCAGGTCAGCCGCAACCGGGCGTGGCGGGTGAAGAAGTACCCCAGGCCGAGCAGGCTGACCATGGCCTCCGAGAGGAGGGTGGCCTGGGCCGTGCCGGTGAGGCCGAGCCCCAGCCGGCCCACCATGATGTAGTTGAGCAGGATGTTGAGGAGGGCGCCGCCGCTCACCAGTACCATGGCGAGGCGAGGGCGGCCGTCGTTGCGAAGCAGGTAGGGCACCGCCAGGTTGCTGGCGAGCAGCAGGGTGCCACCGCCAATCCAGGTGAGGTAGTCGCTGGCCTGCTGCCAGGTGTCGGTGCCGGGGGCCATTCCCAGGGCCTGCAGGATATCGGTGTGCCAGTGGTGCAGCAGCAGCGGCGCTACCGTGCCCAGGATCAGCAGCAGCCAGAGGGCGCTGACCAGAGCCTGGCGGGCCAGAGCGAGGTTCCTGGCGCCCTGCTGGAAGGAGATGGCGGTGGCGGCCCCCATGGCGATCATGGCGGCGAGGCCGATGAGCACCATGATGACCGGATAGACCAGGTTGATGCCGGCAAGGCCGGCGGCCCCCACGTAGTGGCCGACGAAGATGCCGTCCACCAGGTAGTAGGCGCCGGAGACCAGCATGGCCATGACGGAGGGGAGGGCATAGCCCCAGAAACGGCGGGCCATGGCCCGTTGACGCAGGCGGAAGTAGGCGGACATATCTGTACTCGGGAAAAGGGCCGGAATCGAGCAGACAGTCTAGTTTCTTATGGTTTAATTGATAATCAGGCTATTATTTGATGTATTACTGAATACAACTCATCAATCAACGGATCCTGTGATACTCCTTCAGCATGTCGATCAGGGCTCGCAGCCCTTGCCCCAGCTGTTGCCGGCTCGGATAGAAGAGGTTGAACCCGGCAAAGCTAGGGCTCCAGTCATCCAGCACGCTCACCAGCCGCCCCGATGCCAGGGCGTCGAACACCTCCCCTTCATGGCAGTAGGCGAGCCCGAGCCCCGCCTCGGCCGCCCCCAGGTAGAGCGCGGGCGTGCTGGTGGTGAGCGGGCCCGTCACTTCGATCTCAAGCAGTTCCCCCTCGGCGGCAAAGGCCCAGCGATAGTGGTGATGGGGCGTGAGCCGGTAGCCGATGCAGTCGTGCTGGCGCAGATCCGAGGGGTGGCGAGGGGTGCCACGCCGTGCCAGATAGTCGGGGGAGCCCACCACCAGATAGCGCTGCTGCGGGCCCAGGGGAACCGAGATCATCTCCTGGGGCAGCAGGTCGCCGTAGAAGAGGGCGGCGTCGTAGCCATCCTCGATGAGGCGGGGCATCAGCTCCAGCTCCTCCACCTCCACCTGCATGCGCGGGTAGCGCACCAGATAGTCGATGAGCACCGGGGCCAGCACCTCCTGGATGGCGGCTCGGGGGGCACAGAGCCTGAGCCTGCCCACGGGCTCGCCCGCGTGGCGCGTCAGCTCCGCCAGCGCCGCCTCCAGTTGCCCCAGGGTCGGCAGTACCTGGGCCAGCAGCCGTTCGCCCGCCTCGGTCGGCACCACGGCCCGGGTGCTGCGATTGAGCAGCCTGACGGCCAGGCGACTCTCCAGCCCTTTGAGGGCATGACTCAGGGCCGAGGCGGAGACCCCGAGCTCGAGGGCGGCCTTGCTGAAACTGCGGTGACGGGCGACGGCGGCAAACACGGCCAGCTCGGCGAGATCGGTGCGGGAGAGGGTCATGGTCGGTACGCAGAAAAGGGGCGGACACAAAGGGTACGCCATGGGGCGACGGGAGACAATCGGGGGGCAATGAGGGGGTTGTGACAAAATTGTTGCGCGCCTCAAGGTGAGGTGGATCACACCAAAAAGTTTATATGTTAAAAAAAAATCGCAATATGGCGATTCAAGTGTGATCTGAAGCGACGGAAAGGCGATTACAATCAAACTTTGGTTGATTAATTCAAAAAAACGATGTGATTAATAGTGCCTTTTAACTAGAGTCATCTCATCGGATGAGGTGAGCGTTATCCCGTTGTTAACGAGCGAGCACGATCCCCTCTGTATTACGACTCCCCGCCCGTGTTTGTTGCAATCAGGTTGCCACAGGGAGTGGCGACCGGATGGCCGGGGCGGAGGAACAAACAGGACGAATAGCTGGAGTTCCAGGGAAAGGAACCGGGCCCAGGCCCACTGACAAGTTAAGATCCCACTTTCCTTGATGACAGGAACACCCCTATGTCTGACATGAACATTGCAGTTGAAGGCAGCTTGAGCAAAGCCTCCTCCCGTGGCATCAACAAGGCCGACGTGGTCTGGATGCTGGGTCTGTACGGTACCGCCATCGGCGCCGGTGTCCTCTTCCTGCCGATCAATGCCGGTGTCGGTGGCCTGTGGCCGCTGGTCGCCATGCTGATCCTGGCCCTGCCGCTGACCTTCTTCGCCCACCGTGGCCTGACCCGCTTCGTGCTGTCCGGCTCCACCCGTGACGGCGACATCACCGAGGTGGTGGAAGAGCACTTCGGCAAGACCGCAGGCAAGTTCATCACCCTGCTCTACTTCTTCGCCATCTACCCCATCCTGCTGATGTACTCCGTGGCCATCACCAACACCGTCGAGAGCCTGATGGTGCACCAGCTGGGCATGACGGCACCTCCCCGTGCCATCCTCTCCCTGGTGCTGATCCTGGGTCTGATGGCGATCGTTCGCCTGGGCGGCCAGGTCATCGTCAAGGCGATGAGCGTGCTGGTCTTCCCGTTCGTGGTCACCCTGATGGGCCTGGCGGTCTACCTGATCCCGCACTGGAACGGTGCCATCATCACCGAAGCCCCTGCGCTGGGTGAGGCCTTCAACGGCGACTTCATCAAGACCCTGTGGCTGGCCATCCCGGTGATGGTGTTCTCCTTCAACCACTCCCCGATCATCTCCTCCTTCGCGGTGGACAACAAAGGCCGCTACGGCGCCAACGCCGAGAAGAAGTGCAGCAACATCCTGCTGGGCGCCCACGTCATGATGGTGATGACGGTAATGTTCTTCGTGTTCAGCTGCGTGCTGAGCCTCTCCCCGGCTGACCTGGCGGCGGCCAAGGAGCAGAACATCTCCATCCTCTCCTACCTGGCCAACCACTTCGACAACCCGGTGATCGCCACCGTGGCACCGCTCATCGCCATGGTTGCCATCAGCAAGTCCTTCCTGGGTCACTACCTGGGTGCGCAAGAGGGCATGAACGGCCTGATGGCCAAGTCCCTGCGCGAGAAGGGCAAGAACGTCGACGTCAAGCAGCTGAACAAGGTGACCGCGGTCTTCATGATCCTGACCACCTGGGCCGTGGCCACCATCAACCCGAGCATCCTCGGCATGATCGAAGATCTGGGCGGCCCCATCATCGCCATGCTGCTCTTCCTGATGCCGATGTACGCCATCGCCAAGGTACCGGCCATGCGCAAATATGCCGGCAACCTCAGCAACGGCTTCGTCACCCTCATCGGCCTCATCGCCATGTCTGGCATCATCTACAAGCTGATTGCCTGATGACAGCGTTCATCCCTGTGAGAAAGCCGCCCCCCGGAGCGGTTTTTTTATGGGCACAAATGCTTAACAAAGCGGTGATGGCGGCCTAACATGGCGGGATGTTTTTCTAGACGGGACAACAGGATATGTCTGGGTTGAAAAAGGATCTCGGGCTCTGGCAGGGGATGGGGCTGCTCGCCACCTCCCTGCTCGGTACCGGGATCTTCGTGGTACCGGCCACCGCCGCCTCGCTGGCGGGAGGGGCGTCGCTGTGGGCCTGGTTGCTGCTGATTGCCCTGGTGCTGCCCATCGCCTTTACCTTCGCCCGCCTCGGGCGGCGTTATCCCCACGCGGGGGGCGCCCCCCATCTGATTGGCCTCGCCTTTGGCAACGGTGCCGAGCGCTTCTCCGCTTTCCTCTTTCTGGCGGTGCTGCCGGTGGGCCTGCCTGCCGCCCTCACCATCGCCGCCGGTTTCTGGCACGCCCTGTTCGACATGGGGGAGTGGACCCTCTGGGGCATCCAGCTGCTCACCCTGCTCGGGGTCTTTCTGCTGGGGCTGCGGGGAGCGCGCTCCTCCGGCAACCTGCAACTGCTGATCGCCCTGGCCATTCTCGGGCTCACCCTGCTTATCTGGGTCAAGGGGGATCTCAGCTGGCGCGATGCCGCCCAGCCTCTGCCAACGGCGAGCGAATGGCCCGCCATGGGCTCGGCGCTGGCGGTGATGTTCTGGTGTTTCGTGGGGCTCGAGGCCTTCGCCCATATGGGAGAGGAGTTCAAGCGGCCAGAGCGGGACTACCCCCTTGCACTGCTGGGGGGCGTGCTGCTGGCGGGGCTCATCTACTGGGTGCACTCGCTGGTGGTGCTCAAATATGACCTCTACGGGGACGAGGCGACCAATGCCACCGCCATTCCGGCCCTGCTCTCCCTGCTGTTCGGCCCCACCGCCAAGTGGCTGGTGGCGGTGCTGGGCTATCTCTCCTGCTTCGCCAGCATCAACATCTACCTGCAAGGTTTTGCGCGCCTTATCTGGAGCATGGCGCGGGAGGGCAAACTGCCGGTCTCCCTCTCTCGCCTCTCGGCCCGGGGCGCTCCCCTGCATGCCCTTGCCTGGGTGCTCGCCATCTGTTTCGTCTCCATCACCCTGATCCTCTGGCTGCGTCTGCCCCTCGATGCGCTGATCCGCTACGCCAACGGCAACTTCGTGCTGGTCTATCTGCTCTGCATGGCGGCGGGCTGGCGCTTGTTGTCGGGGACCGGCAAGGGGCTGGCGGGCCTCAGCGTGCTGCTCTGTGCCCTGGTGCTGCTGGCCCTCGCCACCCAGGTGCTCTATGCCGTCGTGCTGAGCCTGGGGTATGGCGGCTTCTCCCTGTGGCGGCGCAGACGCCGCCGCTCGGCGTCCGATGAGGGTGTCTGCGCCATCAAGTAACTCCCGAAAAAAAGCCCCGCAGTGCGGGGCTTTTTGTTGCTGGTCACAGGCTGGCGGGCAGGTCGCTGCGCAAGATGGCGTAGTGGCGCAGGGAGATGAAGCCATCCCCCTTGCGCTCGCACTCCCGCGCGGTGCCCTCGTAGTGAAAACCGGCCCGCTCCAGCAGGCAGGCGGAGGGGTGATTGGGCTCCTCCACCACTGCCATAAGGCGGTGCAGGTCGGTGGTGCGGTAAGTGAGCGGTAGCCACAGCCGCAGCGCCACGCTCATCACCCCCTTGCCCCAGTGTTCGGGATAGAGCCAGTAGCCCAGCTCGGCACACCGGTGAGTCGGGTCGGCATCGTTGTAGCCGATGGCCCCCAGCGGTTCGCCCGTGTGCCGGTCGCGAATGAGGTGCCAGGCGCCACGGCCGGTGCGGGTCAGCTCGGCATACCAATCCATCTGTGCCCGGCATGCCGCCAGGCTGTCGTAGCTGACGCCGTAGTAGGCGACGACCCGGGGATCGGAGAGGCCGCGATAGATGTGAGGCAGGTCGGTGTCGGTGACGGGATCCAGCCTGATGTGGGGTGGTGCTGATGTCATGATGACTCCTTGCGGCCAGCCGTGGCTGGCCGCGTGTGTTGCGTAACAAGAGATGGATGATCCGGGCTGGCGTCAGGCAAACCCGAGCCGCTCGGCCAGGCGCGTCAGCTCGTCACGCCACTGCTGCTGCAGGCGCGGGGTCTGGTGCCTGGGCTTGCGGGCCAGATCGGCGGCGAGCAGGGCATCGAGCTCATACCAGCGCGCCAGTAGCGCCTCTTCGTCATCCCCCGTGGCGGCCGCGGTCTGCGGGTCACCTGATCGAGCCGGGCTGCCCGCCTGCGGCAAGGGGGCATCGCCCAGCAGCTCGGCATAGGCCCGCTCGGCGCTGTGAGCCTCCTGGATGCGCCCGTCCTGTATCAGCCAGAAGCGGTTGCAACTGCGCTCGATCAGCTCCCGGTCGTGGGAGACCAGCAGCACGCCCCCGGGGAAGGCCGCAATGGCATCGGCCAGCTCCTCCTTACCCGCCAGATCCAGGTGATTGGTGGGTTCGTCGAGCCAGAGCATGTGGTGGCTGCCGAGGGACAGGGCGAGAAACAGCAGCCGTGCCCGCTCGCCCCCGCTCAGGGTGTGCACCTGCTGGCCGTGGCGGACATAGGGGAAGCCCGCCCGGATCAGCGCCTGTCGCCGCGTCACCTCAGGCAGAGGGGCCAGGGGGTACAGCGCGTCGCTCAGGGTGGTATCGTCAGCCAGCTGCTGCAGGGACTGATCGTAATAGGCGATGCTCGCGCCGGGGTGGCAGTACCAGCCCGCCTGCGGACTCTGCATGGTCAGTTCGCGCCAGCACTGGCGCAGCAGGGAGGACTTGCCGGTGCCGTTGGCACCGAGCAGGGCGACCCTGTCCCCCGCTCGCAGCCAGAGCCCCTCGGCACGCAGCAGCGGCGGCAGTGCCGGTGCCGGCGATACGTCGAGGGCCTCCAGTCGCAGCAGGGTGTCGGCGGGCAGGCTCACTCCGCGCAGCTCGAGCCGCCAGGGGGCCAGCGCCGCCACCTGGCTCTGCTCCTCCTGCAGGCGGGCGATGCGTTTTTCCATGGACTTGGCCTGGCGCACCAGCTTCTCATTGTCATGCTCCCGCCCCCAGATGGCGAGGCGTTTGCTGCTGGCGCTCAGGCGGTCTATCTCCTTTTGCTCGTCGGCCCGGCGCAGGCGGGCCTGCTCATCCTCGGCAGCCAGCGCCGCCCGCGCCTGGCTGCAGGGCAGGGCGAAGCGGTGCAACTGGCCGTCTCGCAGGATCAGGGTCTGATCCGTGACGCTGTCCAGCAGGCGACCGTCGTGGGAAACCAGCACGAAGGCGCCGCGCCAGCCCAGCAGAAACTGCTCGAGCCAGAGCAGGGCGGGCAAGTCCAGGTGGTTGCTGGGCTCATCGAGCAGTAGCAGGTTGGGTTGGCGCAGCAGGGCGCGGCCTATCTGCAGCCGGCTGTGCTGGCCACCGCTCAGTGCACTGACCGGCAACGTGGCCTGGGCCTCCAGCTGCAGTTCGGCCAGCAGCTTGTCCACCTGCCATTCGGCGGCGGGGTCGTTGCCCAGGGCATCCAGCAGCACGGCGCGGGTGCTGAGGGTGGAAAGCCCGGCGGGCAGTTGCTGGGCCACGAACTCGCAGCGGCAGGCGGCGGCCTGCACGACCCGGCCGGCCTGGGGCGTGCGCTCGCCCGCCAGCAGCGCGAGCAATGTGCTCTTGCCGCAGCCGTTGGCGCCAATCAGGCCGAGTCGGTCGCCTGCGCGAATGCCGAGTTCGAGGTGATCAAATAAGGGAAGGTGCCCCGCACTCATCTGCAGGGAATGGGTACTCTTCAGGGTTGTCATGCTCTTGCTCTCTTAAATCGCGGGATATGAAATCCCTGTCATCAGGAGCGCTGGCGACAACGGCAGAGTCGAGAAAGGTCTCGGTATGGAAGGGAGTCGGCTTTGCTCGAACCCGCTATCGCAGCGCGATGGTATGCAGGCAAGAGCACTTGAATGTGCCGAACAGGCGAGCCGAGAACATCGGACACGCTTGGATAACCATTTCGCCCTGTGGGGGGCCGTGAGCACCGCATCGGGAGGCGCGGGGTAAAAAACGCCCCGTGATACGGGGCGTGGGGGGTCAGTCGCGGGGAGTCTTGAGGGCCTCAATCACATCGTCACTGGGGGCCAGTCCCTCCACGTGGTTGAAGCTCTCCACCCCCTCCTGGGGATTGATGGTGAGGGCGTCAGCGCTCAGGTAGCTGCCGCTGCCGGCGCTCTCCACCACGACGATGACTTCAGGCTGCTTGTCGCCGTTGAGATCCAGCAGCTTGATTTCCTTGATGCTGCCATCGCGCGGCAGCACCTTGCCGTCGATGAACTGATCCAGCGGAAACTGGGGGTTGGTACCGGAGTAGAGGCGCACGTCGTAGCTGCCGGTGGAGGCGGGCTCGCCGCGCCCTTCGCTGACGGTCACCACCTGGCCGGAGGGGAGTGTCAGCTGTTTGAAGAAGCTGTCCGCCGCCTGGCTGGCGAGGGGCAGGGTGAGCAGGCCGAGAGTAAGGAATAAGGCTTTCATGAAGAGGACCCTTGTTGCTGCTTGTGTGTCTGTGACGGGCAGGGGGCCGCTGGTCGGCCGCCCCCTGCCCGGGTTGTCATCACCATATCTTGACCCGTTTGGCCGGGTCCAGATAGAGCTTGTCGTCGGGCTGGATCTTGAATGCCTCGTAGAAGGCGGGGATGTTCGGTACCACGCCGTTGACCCGGTATTCCGGCGGCGAGTGGGGATCCGAGGCGAGCAGCATCTGCATCAGCTCGGGGCGATACATGCCCTTCCACACCTGGGCCCAGCCGAGGAAGAAGCGCTGCTCGCCGGTAAAACCGTCCAGCACCGGGGCCTCCTTGCCATCCAGAGAGAGCAGGTAGGCCTTGTGGGCGATGGTGAGGCCGCCGAGATCGCCGATGTTCTCCCCCAGGGTAAACTGGCCGTTGACGTACTGCCCCTTGATGGGCTCGAAGCGGTTGTACTGGGCCACCAGCCGGCTGGTGCGAAAGCGAAACTCCTTGAGATCCGCCGGCGTCCACCAGTCGCGCATCACGCCGTCACCGTCGGATTTGGCCCCCTGATCATCAAAACCGTGGCCCATCTCGTGGCCGATCACCCCGCCGATGGCGCCGTAGTTGACCGCATCGTCCGCCGTCATGTCGAAGAAGGGGGGCTGCAAAATGGCGGCCGGGAAGACGATCTCGTTGTTGCTCGGGTTGTAGTAGGCGTTCACCGTCTGGGGCGACATGTGCCACTCGTCCCGATCGACCGGCTTGCCGAGGCGAGCCAGGTTGTCGGCGTATTCGAAGGCGCGGGCCCGCTGCAGGTTGCCCACCAGATCGTCGGGGCGAATGGTGATGGCGCTGTAGTCCTTCCACTTGTCCGGGTAGCCGATCTTGGGTCTGAACTTGGCGAGCTTCTCGAGGGCCTGGGTCTTGGTGGCCGGGGACATCCAGTCCAGCTCCTGGATGCTCTGGCCGTAGGCGGTGCGCAGGTTCTCCACCAGCTGCTCCATACGGGCCTTGGCCGCTGGCGGGAAGTAGCGCTCGACATAGAGCTTGCCCACCGCCTCCCCCAGGTTGTTGTCCAGCACCCCGAGGGCCCGCTCCCAGGGGGCGCGCTGCTTGGGCGTGCCGCTAAGAGCGGTGCCGAAGAAGGCAAAATTCTGGGCATCGGTCTGGCTGTCGAGGTAGGGGGCGTAATCGGTGATGAGCTGCCACTTGAGGTAGGCCTGCCAGTCAGCGACCGGGGTCTGCTGCATCACCTCGTTCAGGGCCGAGAGGTAGGTGGGCTGGCCGATGACCAGGCTCTGTTGCCCCGCAAGGCCGGCCTGGGCCAGGTAGGTGTCCCAGTCGATGGCGGGGGCGAGGCGCCCCAGCTCGCTCACCGGGCCCTTGTTGTAGTTCTTCTCTCTGTCTCGCAGGGCCACGTTGTCCCACTGGATCTGGGCGAGCCTGGTCTCGAGGGCCAGGATGCGTTTCGCCTTGCCCTGGGCATCCGTCTCACCGAAGCGGGTCAGCATGGCGGCGATGTGCTGCTCGTACTTGTGCAGCAGCGCCTGGCTGTTGGGGTCGCGCTTGAGGTAGTAGTCCCGATCCGGCAGGCCGAGGCCGGCCTGGTAGAGGTAGACGGCATAGCTGTCAGGGGCCTTGGCGTCGGCGTCAATCCAGAAACCGAAGGGGGAGCCGCCACCGGTGCGGGCGCTCTGGGCGAAGGCGCGGGCGAGATCCTGCGGCGTGCTGATCTGCTCTATCTCGCTCAGCATCGGCAGCAGGGGCGTGGTGCCCTTGGCGTTGCGGGCGGCCTGATCCAGATAGCTCTGGTAGAGGTCGTGGATCTGCTGGGCCGGGGTGCCGGTGGCGGCTTTGCCATCCAGCCCCTCCACCAGCACTCGCACGTCCGCCAGGGATTTGTCCCGCAGCAGGTAGAAGGCGCCGTCGGCGGGCCTGTCATCGGGGATCTTGGCCGTGGCGAGCCAGTGGCCGTTCACGTAGCGGAAGAAGTCGTCACCAGGCTTGACGCTGGTGTCCATGTTGGCCAGCGCAAGGCCGGAGTGTTTGTCCGGTTGGCTCGGTGCCTGACTGCAACCGGCCAGCAGGGCCAGCCCGACGAGGGTGGCCAGGATGTGTTTCTTGTTGTTCATTATGGTTTTATTCCAATTCGGGTTATATGGCTTCCTTGCCCACGCAGGGAGCGATTCACTCTAGCAGCCGGGTTAGCGCTTGATAAGCCCGACTCTGCTAAGATCGGCCTGGTCGTATTGGGGAAGCCTATGATTTCTCGTATTTATTCTCGTTTTTGTCAGACCCTGCCCGCGCCGGAAGGTTCCCGCGGTCTGCTGGTGGCTTTCAGCGGCGGGCTCGACTCCACCGTCTTGCTGGTGCTGGCGGCCCGTTTTGCCCGCGCCCACGGCCTCGCCCTGAACGCCCTGCACGTTCATCATGGCCTGAGCCCACATGCCGACGACTGGGTGGCTCACTGCGAAGGGGTGTGCCGGCAACTGGCGGTGCCCCTCATCGTGGAGCGGGTGCAGCTCTGTCGAGGCAACGGGGAGAGCCTGGAGGCCCAGGCGCGGGCGGCGCGTTATGAGCGACTCGCCGCCCACCTGGGGGAAGGGGAGTGGCTGCTCACTGCTCACCATCAGGATGATCAGCTGGAGACCCTGCTGCTGGCGCTCAAGCGGGGTGCCGGTCTGCGCGGACTGGCGGGCATGGTGGCGAGCCAGCCTTTTGCCGCAGGCCATCTGTTGCGCCCCTTGCTCGACATGAGCCGGGCCGAGCTGGCGCAAGCCGCGCAGTCACTTCCTTATGGCTGGGTTGAGGATGAGAGCAACGAAGACCCGAGCTATGACCGCAACTTCCTGCGCCAGCAGATCATCCCCCTGCTCAAGGACCGCTGGCCCGCCATGGCCCGGACGACGGCGCGCACCATGGCCCTGTGCGCCGAGCAGGAGGCGCTCATCGGCGAGCTGGCCGAGGCGGACTGGCAGGCGGTGGGTGAGGGAGAAGGGCTGCGCATTGACGGACTCCTCTCCCTCTCCCCCGTGCGGCGCAACAACCTGCTGCGCCACTGGATCCGCCGTCAGGGGGGAGAGATGCCCTCCCGCGAGCTGCTGGGCCTGCTGTGGCAGGAGGTGGCGCTGGCGCGCGATGACGCCAACCCCAGGCTGAGCCTGCAAGGGTTGGCGTGCCGCCGCTATCAGGGGCGCTTGTACCTGATAGCGCCGGATCTCGCCCCCCGCGAGGAGGTGCTGCCCATCCGGATGGAAGAGACGCTCACTCTGCCGGACGGGCTTGGGCAGTTCAGGCTCTGGAGAACGGATGGCGAAGGGTTGCGGACACCGAGGGGGGACGAGCCGCTCTCGGTGCGTTTTCAGGTCGCCCCGGGCGTCATGCTGAAACCGGTGGGGCGGGTGGGCAGCCGGCGGCTCAAGAAGCTGCTGCAAGAGTACGGGGTGCCCTCCTGGCAGCGGGGGCGCATTCCCATCCTCTACTACGGTGAACAGGTGGCACTGGTGGCCGGGCTCTTTGTCTGCGACGGATTTCTGGCGCCAGAAAAGGGGGTGGCGTGGGAGTGGCGGCCCCCCGTCACCCCGGATGCGGATTGACATCGCAGAGTGACAGGGGGCCGGGAGGGGAAGGGTGATGCCCTATTCGGGCAGGCCGGAGCCCCCGGCTTTCTTGCGGGCGTAAAGATGAGTATCGGCCGTCTCGTAGAGGCGCTGCACATCCATGCCCGACTGCCAGCTGGCGGCTCCCAGGCTGCACCCCACCGAGAAGGCGCTGAGCTCCTTGTGGCTGTGGAGCACATGTTGCAACCGCAGCCAGACCGGGCGCCAGGCCTCGGGGTCCGCGGGTTGCAGCAGCAGGGCAAACTCGTCCCCGCCGAGGCGAAACGCCTGATCCGTCCCGCGAATGCACCCCTGCAGCAACTGGGCGAAGCGGCTTAGCACCAGGTCGCCCACCGGGTGGCCCCAGGTGTCGTTCACCTGCTTGAATCTGTCGAGATCCAGCAGCACCAGCACCAGGCCGTGGGGTTCCCGGCTGTGTTGCTCCACCGCCCGGCCGATGGCCTCGTCGAAGTAGGCGCGATTGCCAAGCCCGGTCAGGTGGTCGAGCCGCACCTGCTGCTCCAGCCGATCCAGCCGCAGATAGAGGGGCAGGGGGAGGCTGAACAGCTGATGATATTGCTCAAGCAACCGCCTCTGGCCGTCGCTCAGGGGGTGCTCCAGCTCGTAGTGCAACTGGCCGAGCAACTGCTCGTGTCGTCCCCGCAGCTCGAAGCGATAGGCATGCAGGGTCAGCCTGGCCTGGGGCGGGTGCGAGATGAGGGGATGGGGCTGGCCACAGTCGAACTGGAGCGAGTGGATCCGGACAATGTTTGCCACCCGCTCGGCAAAGATTGCCAGCAGGGCGTCAAGATCCCGTTGCCCCAGCAACTGCTCTATCTGCTGATAGCGGTCCTGCCCGGTCAACGGCGCAAGCCGCTCCATCTGCTGTACCCACTGCTCTATGCCATGTCCGAAGCCGTTCAATGACGATGTGTTTTCCACGTTACAGCCCTTACACCTCTCCATTCATTGCGCAGGCTCTTGCAAGCCCTGTGCCTAAAATATGTCCGATGAAAAACAAGGGTGCTGGCTAGGCTTAACGGGATGAAACGGGAGGGGAAATCCCTGCCGCTGAGCGAGTGGCGTGCCATATGGGGAGCGGGCGCTGTGCTTGCAGGGAAGAGGGTGCCGGGCAGATGAAGGAGAGGGATGGGTGTACGCCGATGTGTTGATCCTGCTGATCTTCGCCGTTGTGCTGGTGGCCATTTTCCGGCGCCTCGGCCAGCCGGTGATCCTTGCCTATCTGTTTGCCGGCATGCTGCTCGGCCCCCATGGCGTGGCCATCGTCACGGGTCAGGCCATGATGCAGACCATAGGGGAGCTTGGCATCGTGTTCCTGATGTTCTCCCTCGGGCTCGAGTTCTCCCTGCCGCGTCTGCTCGCCATGCGCAAGCTGGTGCTGGGGGTCGGCAGCCTGCAGGTGCTGCTCACCTCACTGCTGTTTTTCGGGCTCGGCTGGTGGTGGGGGCTGAGTCTGGCCCAGGCGCTGGTGGTGTCAGGCACCCTGGCGCTCTCCTCCACCGCCGTGGTGATCAAGCAGCTCGGAGAGCTCAAGCAGCTCCATACCCGGCGAGCCCAGCTCGGGGTGAGCGTGCTGCTGTTCCAGGATCTTGCCGTGGTGCCCCTGCTGGTGATGATCCCCATCCTGGCCCAGCCCGAGGTGCAGGGCAGCGCCCTGCTGGCGGAGGTCGCCTGGGCCTCCCTCAAGGGGTTGTTTGCGCTCTTCGTGCTGCTGGCGGTGGGGAAGTGGCTGCTGCCCATGCTGTTTTTCGAGGTGGCGCGCGCACGTTCAGATGAACTCTTCGTACTGAGTGCCCTGCTGGTGGCATTGCTGGCGGCCTCCCTGACCCAGTGGATGGGGCTCTCCATGGCGCTCGGTGCCTTTCTGGCGGGCATGATGCTGGGGGAGTCCCACTATCGTCATCAGCTCGAGGTGGACATCAAGCCGTTTCGCGACGTGTTGATGGGGCTCTTCTTCATTACCATCGGCATGACCATGGACTGGGCGCTGGTGGCGGACGCCTGGTGGCAGGTGCTGGCCTGTGTGACGGGGCTCATCCTGTGCAAGTCGCTGCTCATATTGCTGGCGGGCCGCCTGATGGGGGAGCGCAAGCGCGACGCCATGGCCGCCGGCATCATGTTGAGCCAGGTCGGGGAGTTCGGTTTTGTGCTGCTGGCGCTGGCGAGTCATCACGGCTTGCTGGATCACCAGCTGGTCTCTCTGCTCATCGGCATCGGTGTCATCTCCATCGCCCTCACCCCCTGGCTGGTGTTGCGGGCGCTGGGGCTTGCCCACTCCCTCACCGACAGTGCCCTGCTCTCTCGCGCCGAGGTGGCTCAGTCGGGCCTGAGCAAACACTAGCACGTCATCATCGCCGGGTTCGGACGCACCGGCCAAACCTGTGCCCGCTTTCTCAAGTTCGAAGAGATCCCCTTCCTGGCCCTGGATCTCGATCCCGAGCGGGTGAGCGAGGCCAAGCTGGCGGGGGAACAGGTGGCGTTCGGCGATGCCAGTCGGCGCGACATCCTGCTGGCGGCCGGTCTGCTGCGGGCGCGGCTGGTGATCATCACCTTCGACGATCGCAAGCGGGTCGATGCCATGCTGATGCTGATCCGGGAGCTGGCGGGGGAGATCAAGGTGCTGGTGCGTACCCGGGATGACAGTTTCCTCGAACACTACAAGCAGGCCGGCGCCTTCGAGGTGATCCCCGAATCCCAGGAGGGAGCCCTGATGCTGGTCTCCCACCTGCTGCTCAACTGCGACATTCCCATCGGCCGGGTGATCCGGCGCATGGAGCACGAGCGCAGCAGCCAGTATCGCTTTCTGCACGGTTTCTACTGGGGCGGCAAGAGTGCGGGCAATCTGGAGACGGATCAACTGCTCGAGCGGCTGCATCCCGTGCTGCTGCACGACCAGGCCTGGGCGGTGGGACACAGGGTACGGGATCTCGCCCTGGGAGAGGTGCGCATCAAGGCGATTCATCGCGGGGAGCGCAGCTTGGATCCCAGGCGCGAGCTGGTGCTGGCGGCGGGAGATACCCTGGTACTTTTCGGCACGGCCGTGGCCATGGAACAGGCCGAGCAGCGCCTGCTGGAGGGACGCTAGGATCTCCTTGCCATGGGATAAGGCCCCTCAGGCCTCTTCGCGAAACTGCTGCTGCCTCCCGCTGCCCGGCAGGTCGAGGAAGGCCTCGATGCGTTGGCGGTGATCCAGCGCGTCCTGGTATCCCAGCTTGATGAGCCGCTGGCAATAGCCGGGGTCAAACATCAGGAAGCTGGCCAGGCTGCTGCTCTCTTCGCCGTTGACCCCGAGCACTCGCAGCAGACGGCGCAGCTGGGTCGGCAACCGTGGGAGGTATTCGAGGGCGATGAGGTCGAGATCCTGGCTGGGGCGGATCACGCAGGTCTCCACCTGGCGCAGTTTCAGCCGACTGCGCTCCCGTGCCGGAATGAGGGAAAGGGTCTGGTTGATGCGCCCGAGCCGCTCCAGATCCGAATTGAGGGTGTCGGAGAAGACGGTGTTGAGCAGATGGCTCGCGATGTTGGAGCTGGTCAGGTGCCCCTGGCGGGGAGTCGGGTTCTCCCTGTGAGGGGAGTCCAGGGTCACCAGCAGGATCCGCTCCGCCCCCAGGTGGATGGCGGGACTGAGCGGGCTCAGCTGGTGGATGGAGCCATCCCCGTAGACGCGATCGCCGATGGGGGTGGCGGGAAAGACAAAGGGCAGCGCCGACGAGGCCAGCAGATGATCCGAGGTGAGCAGGGTACGCAGGCCACGTCGTCTGGCGCGCTCCCAGGGCTGATGTTCGGCCCGCCCCTGGAAGAAGGTAGTGGAGAGGCCGTCATCGTAGTCGGAGGCCGTGATGGCGATGGCCTCCAGGCTGCCGTAGAGGATGTTGTCATCGATGCGGTGATAGTCGATGAGCTGATCCAGCAGACGGCGCAGGGGGGCGTTGTCAAACAGGTGAAAGGCGCGGTTGCTCTGGGGGGTGATGAGGCCGGCCGAGCCCTGATAGAGGGTGCGCCACAGCAGTTGGCAGGGGTGGAAGTCGAAGATGTGGTGGGTCTCGAAACGTCGCCAGACCCACTCCAGCTTGCGCACCCCCAGATGGAAACAGGAGGCGTAGCACGCCAGCGCCGTGATGTTGAGAGCCCCCGCCGAGGTGCCGCACAAAATGGGGAAGGGGATGCCGATGTTGCGGGGGTAGAGTTCGGCCACCGCCTTGAGTGCGCCGACCTGATAGGCGGCGCGGGCACCACCACCAGTCAGCAGAAGAGCAGTATTGGGTCTGGCCATGAGGGTGCGCCTTATCGTGATCGCCAGGGCGGGTTGCCACCGCGCAATTCAACTATAAGACGTTGTATACCGGATAAAAATGGGCCGCACGCTCAATTTTTGCGGCCCGTTTCATTTTCAGTTTGCCAAAGGCGTCTGGCTCAGTTGATCGAAGGCGGCGAAGGCTGGAGGGCTTGCCAGAATACGGCCATGGCCGAGCCCCCGGGTGCTCACCAGCCGGGTGCGGCCATCCTGGGCCGCGCGCAGGGAGTCCCGGTGGGGGGCGAAGCGGTCTTCCTCATCGTGAACGATGAGGGCGGCGCCGCTGCGCCGGGCTAGCCGGCCAAGGGGGTCAACCGTGCTGAGCGGGTGCTGGTATTCGTGTTCTATCTCCTTGACCACCGCATCGAACAGCCGGATGGAGTAGCCGGAGCGCGCCACCATGCCGTAGAGCTGGGGCACGTAGTCGAGCACCGGGGAGATGAGCAGCAGCGGCAGCGCATCCATGGCAGGGTGACGGCTGCTGAGGGTGACGGCGCCCCCCATGCTGTGGGTGACGACGCCCTGGACGGGGCCGACCCGCTCGAGGATCTCGTCGAAAGCGCGCACGAAGCGGGGCAGGTGGCCCCTGTTCCCTTCACTCCGGCCGTGGGCGGGGTGATCGTAGGCGAGGGCCGTATAGCCCTGGGCGGCGATGTGGCTCATCAGCGGATAGAACTGGCTGGCACTGCCTGACCAGCCGTGCATCAGCAGCCAGACCGGCCCCTGGCCGAGCCGGTAGCTCATCAGGGTCCCTTCACTGGTGTGGATGGCCTGCTCGACCAGGCCGGCCGGGGCTGCGACGTCCCGGGTCGCCCGCTGCGGGGTGAGCAGCAGCTTGCTGGCGGTGCGCTTGGCGTGGGTGGGCGCGAGCACGTGATGCAGGCGGGTGCCGAGGCCCAGCAGCAACTTGCTCGGGCTGAAGCGGCGTGTGTTGAAGTAGATCTTGCTGCTCATGGTCATCCTGTGTCTTTTGTGTGCGAACGGTCGTGCTTTTTTGCGAGTTTTTAAAAGGAAGAGCCCGTCGGGTCAGCGCCAGCTGGTCAGCAATTGTTCCACCTCGGGCCAGAAGTGGCGGGCCGGATCCTCGCTGAGCCCCAGGGCATGGAACACCTGATCCCCGAGATAGAGGCCGTAGAGGCGATAGACGGCGCGCCAAGGGTCGAGATCGCTGCGCCACTCCCCTCTGGCCTGCCCCTGCACTACCTGGCGTGTAAGGTAGTCGAGCCAGAAACGGACCAGCTCGCGTGCCGCCTGCTGGACCTCACCCTCCTGGGCGGAGGTCCAGGCATCGAGGAACATGCAGCGGCCGGCAAAACTCTGGTTCCAGGCCAGCCAGGCCTGCAACAGGGCGAGTAGTTTCTCCTGCTGGGTGGCGTGTCCCTGTTGGCGCACCGGCTGGATCACCCGCTCACGAAATACCTTGGCGGAATGGGTGAGTACGGCGATCTGTAGGTTGTCACGGGACTGGAAGTGGGCGAACAGACCGCTTTTTGACATCTCGCAGGCCGTTGCGAGGGAGCCTATGGTGAGGCTCTCCAGCCCCTGCTGGCTCGCCTGCTCGAATGCAGTCTGCAAAATGGTGTCGCGGGTCAGACGTCCCTTGCTCATCCGGCTCTCCTCTCTCTGGGCTGGCAGCATAAAGTACGACCGTGCTAATTGTCGAGCCGCAAATGGTGCAGGGAGGCCGTTTCCGGCTGCCACGGGGGGGCCAGAGAGTCTTTTGGGGGGCGGTTGTGGCTGGCTCGATACGAGCCAGCCGGGGACGAGCTCAGTCGTCCTTGATGCCCATTTGCTGCAGGGCGATGACTGCCTGGGTGCGGTGCTTGACCCCGAGTTTGCGGAAGGCGGAGTGATATGGGCTCTGATGGTGGCAAGGGGCTCAACTGTCCTTGATATCCATCTGCTGGAGGGCGATGACCTCCTGGGTGCGGTTTTTGACCCCAAGTTTGCGGAAGGCGGAGTGATATGGGCTCTGATGGTGACAAGGGGCTCAACTGTCCTTGATATCCATCTGCTGGAGGGCGATGACCGCCTGGGTGCGGTTCTTGACCCCGAGTTTGCGGAAAATCGCGGTGATATGGGCCTTGATGGTCGCCTCGGAAACGTTGAGCTCCCAGGCGATCTGTTTGTTGAGGCTGCCATCCCGCAACATGATGAGCACCTTGTATTGCTGGGGGGTGAGGCTGGCCAGCTTGGTGGCGAAATCGGGCCCTTCGCCGGGCTCGGGATGGAGGGAGATCCCCTCGGGCACCCAGTTGTCCCCCCCGATCACCGTATTGAGGGCGCTGACCAGCTCTTTCATGGGAACGGATTTGGGAATGAAGCCGAGCGCGCCCAGGCGCAGCACCTGCTGGATGATGGCGGGATCCTCGGAGGCCGAGACCACGACGATGGGGAGATCCGGGTGATGTCCGCGCAGATAGGCCAGCCCTTCGAAGCCGTTGGCCCCCGGCATCTTGAGATCCAGCAGCAGCAGGTCGACGTCGGGATGTTCATCGAGCAGGTGGCTCAGGCTGTCGATGGAGTCAGCCTCCAGCAATCTGGCGTCGTCGATGGCCATGTGCACCGCTTGATAGAGGGCGCCCCGAAACAGGGGGTGGTCATCTGCGATGACGATGGTAAATTGGCTGTCCATAGCTCACATTGTTGCTAACTGATTGTTTTGAAAAATCAAACTAGCACTGCTACCCAAGTGGGTCAAACCCGCCAGTACGCAAATGTGAGGTGGTCATCGGATGTCGTGCCACGGGGCCGGCGGGATGGCCAGTAAACAACCCATGCAGGAGGCAATCGATGGGATCCCTGGTTTTGACGGTGGGCACGGGCTCCACCTGGGCAATGAGAACGGCGCTGGTGCTGGCCATGAGCGGGCTCAAGTGGCAGGAGCAGGTCTTCGATCTGGAAGATGCCAAGGAGCTGCAACGGCTCAAGCGCACGGCCCCCGCCGGCCTGGTGCCCTGGCTCGACGACGGTGAGCTGCGTATTCACGACTCGCTGGCCATCGCCGAATATCTCCACGAGTGCTGCCCGGAGCGCCACCTTTATCCGGTGGACAAGGCCGAACGGGCCCTGGCCCGCAGCCTGTGCGCCGAGCTGCACGCCGGTTTTCGCCAGATCCGCACCCTGCTGCCCTTCTTCCTGGGGGCGCCCACCCAGAGTGAACCGCCGGTGGAGGTCATCGACGAGCTGGCCCGGTTGCAGACCCTCTGGTCCCAGGCGCGGGGGCCCTTCTATTTCGACGAGGCGAGCATTCTGGATGCCTTCTATGCGGTGATGGCCTATCGACTGGCAAGCTATGGCATTTCGCTGCCCGGTCAGGCTGGCGCCTATCAGCAGGCCTTGCTGGCCTGGCCCCTGTGGCAGGAAACCCTGCTCAGGGCGAGGTTGCAGTGGCCAAAGGCGGCCCGCCAGCCTGATTGATGCGGGCGTCGGCAAGACAAAAAAGGGGAGCCATCGGCTCCCCCTTTTTATTCAGGCCAGGTCGCTATTTCTGCCGACCCGCGAAGACCACGACCACTTTGTCTTCTCCTTTCTCCCGCACGAAGCCGTAGGGGGCATCGGAAATCTTCTTGTGGCTGCCCGCCGCGATGGCAGGGTGGGCGGCACGGAATTGGCCGAGCCGTTGCCAGTGCTTGACCAGCTCCGCCTTCTCGCCACTCGCCAGCTCCTGCCAGTTCATGTCCGAGCGCACGCTCTGATCGAACACGCCGCCATCCTTGGCCAGCCCCCGACCGGACTCGTCGCCATAGTAGATCTGGATGCCCCCCGGCAGCAGCATGAAGCTGTTGGCCACCCGCCGTTGCAGCGCCACGTCCTGGTAGTCGCCGAAGAAGAGCTTGGTGTCGTGGGAGCTGATGTAGCTCAGCACGTTGAACTCGGGATCCTGGTTGATGCGGCTGGCATAGCTCGCATAGGTGGGCTCTGCCCCTGCCATGCACTGGGCCTGGGGCAGGGCGAATTCACGCTGGTAGTCGAAGTTGATCAGGGAATCGAAGCCGTGCTGGTACCAGAAGTCCTTGGCGACCCCGTGATCCCACACCTCGCCCACCATGTAGAAGGGAAGGTCATCGAGGGCCTTGCCCGGGTTGGCGGCCTTCCACTCCTTGAGCGCGTCGGTGCCCGCCTGCTTGAGCCTGGCCCAGACCGCGGGCTCCAGGTGCTTGACGGTGTCGGCACGGAAGCCGTCGATGCCGAAGCGGCGCACCCAGTCGGTGTGCCAGGCAATGAGGTAATCGCTCACGGTGGCGTTGGGCAGGGCCTTGGCCCTGGTGTCTTTTTTGGCAGCGAGCAGCGGTGGCAGCCCCACCGATCTGGTGGATTCGGTCAGGAAGTCCGGCAGTCCCGCCACCGAGCCGGTGACGTCGTCGGTGCCGGGTTGCGGGTAGCCGGGCAGGCCTGCGCGCACCCAGTCAGGGCCCCACCACTTGTCCCAGTGGGATGACTGGTAGTCGATGAACTGGTTGTAGCCATGCCAGTTGAGGCCGCCGCTTGGGCGCCATTCGTTCCAGCGACTCGGCAGCTTGCCGGTGTTCTGGGTGAGATCGGTGAGCCCCAGATCCTGCAAGTCGGCGAGGGTGGCGTAGCCTGCGTGGTTCATCACCACGTCGAGGATGATCCGCATGCCGCGCTTGTGGGCCTCGTCCACCAGGGTTTTCAGGCTCTCTTCGTCGCCGTAGTTGGGGTCGATTTTGGTGAAGTCGAGCGCCCAGTAGCCGTGGTAGGCGTAGAAGGGGAAGTTCCCCTGTTCGCCACCGCCGATGAAGCCGTGGACCTGTTCCACCATGGGGGTGATCCAGATGGCGTTGATGCCGAGTTGCTTGATGTAGTCGAGCTTCTCGGTCAGCCCCTTGAAGTCACCGCCATGCCAGGTGGCCACTTCGTCCTGACCATCCTTCTGACGACCGAAGCTGTGATCATTGGCAGGATCGCCGTTGTGGAAGCGGTCGGTCAGCAGAAAATAGACGCTCGCCTGATCCCAGCTGAAGGGAGCAGGCTTGGCGGCCTTGACCGGCTCGAGCAGCAGCAGGCCGCCGCTCTCCTTGCTCGGTGTCAGGGTGATCTTGCCGCCCTTGACCACGGCTTCCTGTCCCGAGTAGGCATCCCGCAACCGTGTGCCGTCGGGCCAGACTCCCTTGAGTGATGTCGTGACCGGGCCGCCATCCCAGCTGATGCAGGGCTCTTCCGGAGGCTGGCGTTTGAACTCGCTCTTTTTGGTTGCCCGCAACACCTTGAGGCTGGGGGTATCGGGGTTGAAGGTGAACTCGTAGTCCCCCGCCAGCATCACCCTCAGATTGAAGTCTGTCCCCTTGCTGCACTTGTCCATGGGCTGGGCGGTGCCGAAGGGAAGGGGCTTGGCCTCGGTTGGCCCGAAGCTGGTGCCGCAGCTGTTGCCCGCATCGCTGATGCGGATCTGGTGGCTCCCCTTGTCCAGTCTGTGGGTCAGGGTGACGGTGCCCTTGTCCAGCGTCAGCGCCTCGGCTACCGGTTTGCCATCCACATGGAGATAGACCTCGGGGGCGGCCATCGCCTGACCGATGAACAGCGGTGTGGCGAGCACGGCCAGCCACAGGGGTGATGGGCGAAGAGCGGGGCGCGAAGAGAGACGCATAAGCCATTCCTTGAGCAGAGTGTGAGGAGCAGGATCCGTTGAGGCACTCATTCTAGGGCGCGCTGGGGCAGGCTTGGACCGGTAAAATACCGATTTGTGACGTCAGTTCAAATGGTTACGTTTTCAAGAATGGAAAAGTGTGAACCGGGTGTCGCGGCCATGAAAAAAGCCGGTCAGTTGACCGGCTTGTAGGCATTCGGGGTGGCGTCACACGGTGAAGAACTTGAAGTTGACGAAGGCCACCGCGATGAAGGAGGCAACCATGCCGCTGATGCAGAGCACCGCAGGGCGGATGGCAGGCCAGCGATGGGCCAGCAGCACGATGGCCAGCAGGGTCGGATAGAGGCCGAACATGTAGCGGGGCATGGCGTTGAGTCCGGTCATCAGGGGGATGGTGCAGCAGATGAACATCAGGGTTGCTTCGGCCCAGCGTTTCTGGCTGAACAGGTAGCCATTCAGGCACCAGCCGAAGATCACCATGATGGAGAGATAGGCCTTGCGCCCCCCCAGCTCGAAGCCGCTCAGCCACCAGTCCAGGGGGCTGTCCATATAGCGGCCCCAGGCCACCTGGATGTGCTTGAAGGCCAGGGCATCCCCGGTGAGGTGATAGAGATAGACCATGTAGGAGAAGAGGCCGAGGGGAATGAGCCAGAGGGTGAACACCACCTTGAAGGCCCGCTCGGTGAAGCGGAAGAACTCGCGCCAGCCGTAGGCCTGCAGGGCCAGGATCAGCACCGGGAACACCATCATCACCCCCAGGTTGCGGGTGGCGGAGATGAAGATGCCGAGGAAGGCGACCATGAGCCACTGTTCGCGGTAGGCGAACAGGAACATTCCCAGCATCAGCGCCATGAACATGGGCTCGGTATAGCCGGAGACGAAATAGGCGGAGAAGGGGGAGAAGGCCAGCAGCCAGACCCCGAAGCGGGCTGTGTCGTCCCCCAGCTTGAGCTGGCGCAGCACCAGCAGCATCAGGGGCAAGCTGATGAAGAAGGCGATGTTGGCCACCAGCATCAGGCCGATGAGGCTCTCCATGTCAAACAGGCTGGAGAGACCGCCGGCCAGCATGGGATAGAGGGGCATGAAGGCCCAGTTCGCCGCATTGCCCTTGCTCAACCAGCGTGGATAGAGGTCGTAGCCATTCTCGATGATGCGCTGGAACCAGACGCAGTCGAACTGGCAGTAGGCTTGCAGCGGCCCGATGTCGGTGGCGCCATAGAGCTGGACGCCGAAATAGCCCATGCCATAGAGCGCCACCCGGCTCAGCACGAAGGCGGCGACGATCATCAGCCAGTCGCGGCCGCTGATGCGCAGTGACGGGCGATAGGGGAGTGCAGCCCCGGTTGACGGGGCGGTATTGGTCATATCATTCATCAGGCAAAAACCCAGATACGGGAGAGAACGTAGGTGAGCACGGTGACGGTCAGGGTGGCGATCACCACCGGCAACAGGCCGGAGAGACCGGCAAACAGCAAACCGCTCAGGATGAGGTTACGCACCGCCAGCGAGAAGAGGGCAACCAGCAGGAACTTGCTGGCGGCACCTTGTTTCTGGAAGGTGATGTAGCGATGGCCGAAGAACGAGAACCAGAACGCCACGGCAAAGGCCAGGGTCGTGACCAGGTGCTCGGAGATGGCCGGCCAGGTATGAAACAGGGCGATGGAGGTACCCAGATCGACGAGGGTGGCCCCCCCGCCGACAAAACCGAAGCGAACCAGCCGCCAGAATTCCTCGCGGGAGATCATTGAGACGCCTGCTCCTGCTGATCATCAGCGGCTTTCGCGGCGGCCTTCTTGCCAGCGCTCTTCTTGCTGGCGGTGGGCACTTCCTGCTTCTGCTCTTCATCCTGTTTGGCGTACTGGCCGTAGACCCCTTCGATGAGGTAGACGGGGCGCTGTTTCACCTCGACGAACATGCGGCCGATGTACTCGCCGATGATGCCCAGCGACAGCAGCTGGATGCCGCCGAGGAACAGCATGACCGACATCAGGGAGGCGTAACCGGGCACGTCGATGCCGAAGAAGAGCACCTGGGTGATGATCTTGAGGATATAGAGGAAGGCGATGAAGGAGACACCGACCCCGATGTAGCTCCACACCCGCAGCGGCCAGCTGGAGAAGCTCATCAGGCCGTCAAGGGCGAAGTTCCACAGCTTCCAGTAGTTGAACTTGGTTTCGCCGGCATGGCGGGCCGGGCGCTCGTAGGGAACGCCGACGGCGCGAAAACCGGCCCAGGCGAACAGCCCCTTCATGAAGCGGTTGCGCTCCGGCAACTGCTTGATGGCCTCGACCACCTTGCGATCGATGAGGCGGAAGTCACCGGCGTTCTCCGGCAGCTTGGTGCTGGTGGAGAGGGCGTTGAAGAAGCGGTAGAAGCCACCGGCAGTCAGGCGTTTCATCGGGGTATCGGCGCTGCGATCCACCCGGATGCCGTAGACGGTGTCATAGTCGCCGGTCTGCCACAGCTTGACGAACTCCAGAATGAGAGAGGGGGGATCCTGCAGGTCCACGTCCATGGGGACGATGGCGTCGCCCTTGGCCTGGTGCAGGCCGGCGGTCATGGCCGCTTCCTTGCCGAAGTTGCGGGCCAGGTTGACCAGGGTCACACGGGGATCCCGGGCGATGGCCTGCTCGACCACCTCACGGGTGCGGTCACGGCTGCCATCGTTGACGAACACGATTTCAAGCTGGTCTTTGAGCGGGGCCAGTTCGGTATCTATCGCGCTGATGAAGGCGTCTATGCTCTCTTCCTCGTTGTAAACGGGAACGACCAGAGAGAGTCGAAAATCGGCACGGGACATGGGAACTTCCTTATTGAAAGAATTATTTTACGGAACAGATACTTGGGGCATTCCGCTTCACTGAGCCACGGTCAGTCGCACGGACTGGACGTTGAGCGGTGTCGGGGCGGAGAGCGCCAGGAAGTTGGGACGCTTGGGATCGGCGGTCAGGGAGTCGCCCGGCAGGCTGAGGCGGATCTCGTTGATGCCCGCCTTGGCCAGCTTGACCGTGGTGGTGAAATCATGACCCAGCGCCACCTTGAGCAGGGTGCCAGCCTGAGGGCTGTTGATCCTGGCCTGGATGGTGAGCTGCTCCGGCTGGGCCTGCTGCTTGGGCAGCACGAAATAGAGACCGCCCTGACCGCTCAGCTCGGTGCCTTGCTCGCTGGGCTTCTTGGCCCAGCCTTCGCTTGAGAGGAAGCGGCTCGGCTTGGTCAGGTTGAGTTCGTTGCCAGGCTGGAGGGTCATGCTGGAGTTGTGCTCCCAGAAACGGGTCTTGCCTTCCAGGTAATAGAGCTTGTAAGCCAGGCTCACGTTGGGGTGAGCGGCCAGATAGAGGGTATAAAGGTAGAAACCGCTCAGTGCCAGGATGGCAGCCAGAAAACCGAACTTTTTGTAGGTCATATTACTCACTCGACGCCCGACAGATTGATAGGCAGATTTCGCGCATATGCTAATCCAATTGCAAAAAAAGCATAGTGGATCACAAAAATATATTTGCTCACATATTAACCCTCAATCACCCTGCTTACCAAGGGGCTTTGGGGTCGTTTGCTTCCTCTTCTTGATTGTGGCTTTTTCGGCGCCAACCTGTCTGCCGCCACCTGGGGCGCATCAGGCAAACGGCTGATATTGTGCTTTGTTGTGGCAGGATCTGTCGCCATTTCACCCGGGCAGAATTAAGATGGCCTGTCCCGTTGTCAAGGATGACCCATGAGACTCTTCTCTCTGTGTGTGCTCTGCTGTCTGCCCCTCCAACCGTTGTGGGCGCAATCGTTCTGCTCCTCCCCCCTTCGCGTCGGTTTCGATGACTGGCCCCCATACCACTATTACCAGCAAGAGGGAGCACGTCGGGAACTGCGTGGATTTGCGGTCGACTACCTCAATGCCGTGTCGAATCGGCTGGGTTGTCATCTGGTCTATGTGGAGCGTCCCTGGAAGCGGGGGTTGCACGATCTTGAGCGGGGTCGGCTGGACATCGTGATGGAGGCGTATTTTGCCGATGACAGGGCGCGTTATGCCTGGTTCTCCATCCCCTACAACCCGGGCCGGACATCGCTCTGGGTACGCAAATCCGGTACCGGGGAGGAGTCGGATCTGGCGAGCTGGCTGGCCCACGGGCATCGCCTCGGTGTGACCAGGGACTACTATTACGGCCCGGAAATCACCAAGGTTCTGCAGCGATACCGCAACCAGGTGAGCGAGGTCAACGATGTGCAAAACTATCGCAAGCTGCTGCTTGGGCGGATAGACGGTTTTCTCGGGGATAGTCTGGCCACGCCCTGGGGTCTGAAGAGAGAGGGGCTGTCGGATGCGGTCGTCCCCCACACCATGGCGATCCATGAGACGCCCACCTTTTTCATGTTGAGCAAGAAGACCCTGTCCGGGGAATTCGTAGCGCGGTTCAACGAGGCGATAGTGGCCGTCGGCGACAGCGGGGAGCAGGAACTCATCTGGCGTCGTTACACCTCCGTCCGCTAGCAAAGTCGTCGGCATTCACGCATCATGGGGTCCTGACCGTCGCGCCTGACAGGCCGAAATGAACCGATTTGAGGCAAGCGTGGTAAGAAGCATGGGTAAGAAGTATTGGTTGGCATTGGCGAATCTCATCTGGCTGGGCTGCTGGCCGGCCAGCATGGTTCATGCCAGCACGGAACAGGCGGTAGTGGCCAGTCCCAGCATCCAGCATGACTGGTATCAGAACGAGGTGGCCGAGCAGGCTCGTCATGAGCTTGAACAGCAGTTGCAGGAAGCGGTGTTGGCCCAGCTGCATCCGGATTTCTACCGCCTCTGGCAGCAGTTGCAAAAGACCCCGGCGGATCGGCGCGGTGCCCTCTACGATGAGGCCTTTGGCAAGCTGGCCCGGTTCCAGCAGGCCTGGCGAGGGATGGATCTGGTCGCGCGCGAACAGATGCAGACCCTCAAGCTGGATCTGAACCGCCCCCTGGCCCATGCTCCCCAGGGAGACAATCTGCTGGAGCAGGTCAGGCAACTCAGGCCACAGGTGGCGGAATACGACGCCGTGCGCGAAGAAGTGCGCAAGCTGCTGGCCATGCCCATGGCCAAGCACTGGCCCATCCTCTCCATGCCGACCCTGAGGGCGGGGGAGAGCTCGACCGAGCTCGGCCAGATCCGCTCCATCCTGAACGAACTGGGGGACAGTGCCCCGACTCACCAGGACAGCCTCTACGATCCCGAGACCGAACAGGCCATCAAGCAGTTCCAGCGCCGCCACGGCCTGACCGCCGACGGCATCATCGGCCGTCAGACCCGCAGCTGGCTCAATACCGGCCCCGAGGTGCGCGCCAGCCTGCTGGTTCGCAACCTGTGGCGCCGTGATCTGGTGGATCACCTTGCCGGTCGCTATGTGCTGGTCAACATTCCGGACTACCGCCTGAGCGTGGTGGAGTCGGGCAGCGAGGTCTTCACTAGTCGGGTCATCGTCGGCAAGGAGCAGCGGGCAACCCCCATCCTCGCCAGCGAGATCCGCTCCATCGTGCTGAACCCGGCCTGGCACGTGCCGCGCTCCATCCTGAGCAAGGACATTCTGCCCAAGCTCGGGCGCGATCCTGCCTACCTGGATCGCGAACAGTTCGAGGTGATCGACGGCGAGGGCAATCCGGTGCAGTTCAGCGAAGATGGCTGGCACCATGCGCTGGCCTCCGGTTTCCCTTACCGGTTGCGGCAAAAGCCGGGGGATCACAATGCCCTGGGTCGCTACAAGTTCTATCTGCCCAACAACGATGCCATCTATCTCCATTCCACCCCGCGCAAGGCGCTGTTCGAGCAGGGGGCCCGTGCCTTCAGCTCGGGTTGCATCCGGGTGGAACACGCCGACGATCTGGCGGAGCTGCTGCTGGCGGACTCCCGCTATCAGCCGGACAAGGTGGCCAGCATCCTGAAAGAGACCCAGACCAAGTGGCTGCCCCTGAGCAACCCTATCCCGGTGTTTACCGTCTACTGGAGCAGCTGGATTGATGAAGAGGGACGTCAGCAACTGCGCAACGATATCTACGGATTCGACAGAGTCAGCTATCAAAGCCGCTTGCTGTGATCCTCGCCACAGAGTGAAAAGCCCGGCCCGTGCCGGGCTTTTTCATGGATGAATGGGGTTTGACAGCGCTTTTTCTGGCAGGTAGTTTCGGCCCTTGTATCAAATTCATTCACCTGTGTGACTTCACCATGAGATGGACGGACAACGGATGCTGGGACAAGGGATAAGCCGACGCCGTCTGCTGCTGGGGGCGGGTTGCCTGATGGGGACCAGCCTGCTGTCGTTCCCTGCGCTGGCGAGCCGCAGCACTTCGGGACGGGAACTGAGTTTCTTCAACCTCAATACCGGCGAGCGGGTACGCGCCAGTTATTGGGAAGATGGCCACTATCTGAGCGACGGGCTGGCGGAGCTCAACCATATTTTCCGTGACTACCGTCGCAACGAAGTGTTCAACATCGACAGAAAGCTGTTCGATCAGCTCTTTCTGCTGCAACACAAGTTGGGACGCCACGGCGAAATCCAGCTCATCTCGGGTTATCGCTCCCCGGCCACCAATCAGCAGAAGCGGCGCAAGAGTCGCGGCGTCGCCAAGCACAGCTACCACACCCTGGGGCAGGCGGTTGACGTGCGCATCCCCGGCGTGCAGCTGGCGCACCTGCGCAAGGCCGCCCTGAACCTCAAGGTGGGCGGTGTGGGTTATTACCCTTCCGACAACTTCGTGCACCTGGACACAGGCCCCGTTCGCAGCTGGTGAGTCGGGATTTCCTCAAGGGCTGAGTGCCGATTGTGTCTTTTTGCCGCTGGCATTGAGGGGGACCAAGCTGCTAGGCTCTGGACTCCAGCCAGAGGAGAGAAAGATGAAGCAGATTGTGATCGGGGGGCTCATCGCCCTGTTGTTGACTGGTTGCGGCAAGCTCAACCGCGAGAGCTACGACAAGCTGAAAGTCGGGATGAGCTATGCCGAAGCGAGTGCCATCCTCGGCAAGGCCGAGCGTTGCGACGATGCTCTCGGCACCACGAGCTGTGTCTGGGGAGGGGAAGGCAAGAACATCAAGGTGCGTTTCATCGCCGACAAGGCGACCTTCTTCAGCTCGGAAGGGATCAACTGACCCTTTCCTCTCTTGCCGATGCTCAACAAAAAAGCGCCGTATGGCGCTTTTTTGTTGCTCGTTATCCGTGCGATATGGCCAGGAACTGGCGTGTTCAATGGGTGGCGTACTGATAGTTGAAGGTGGGCAGTCCCCACTTGAAGCGTACCGCCAGGAGCCGCAGCACGAAACCGATGCCGATGGCACCGAAAGCGGCCCAGTCGTTGGGCAGCCCATGGTGCAGCGCAAAGCAGTAGAGCGCGGCGGTGATCAGCGAGATGGCGGCATAAAGCTCGCGCTTGAACACCAGCGGGATACGCTGGCACAGCAAGTCCCGCAGTACCCCCCCGAACACACCGGTCACCACGGCCATGATGCAGGCGATGCCGGCCCCGTGGCCCATCTCGAGCGCCCGGGCAGCCCCGAAGATGGAGAAGACCACGAGCCCCAGGGCATCGAGCGCCAGGAACAGCTTGCCAAGGTAGCGCATCAGCGGGGCCGAGATGACCCCGGCCATGGCGGCGCCCGCCACCAGCAGCACGTATTCGGGGTGCTCGACCCAGAGCAGGGGATAGTGGCCCAGCAGCACATCCCGAATGGTACCGCCACCGATGGCCGTCGCCGAGGCGATGATCACGACGCCAAACAGATCCATCCGTCGCCGACCCGCTGCCAGCGCGCCAGTCATCCCTTCGGCCACCAGGCCGAGCAAGAAGAGTGCATGTAACATGAGATATCCCAGGGTGCGAGAAAGGCCCGCATCCTAACAACCCTGCGCTGGGGCGACAAGCTATCTTGGTTATGCATTATATTAAGTAATGAAAAGGGGGCTTTCGCCCCCTCTTTTGATCATGATGACGCGGTTCAGCGTCCAAGTTGCTCGCTGCGGTATTGGTCCACCCACATGGCGGTGGCGCCACAGATGGCCACCGGCATCACGAAGAGATTCACCACCGGGATGGCGGAGAAGAGGGTCACTAGGGCGCCGAAGCTCAGGCACTTTCCACGCCGCTGCTTGAGGGCGTCGCGCATGGTGATGAAGCCGATCTTGTGGTTGTCGAACGGATAATCGACATATTGGATCGCCATCATCCAGGCGCTGAGCAGGAACCAGAGCACGGGTGCCAGGGTCTGGCCCACTACCGGGATCAGGAAGAGGATCAGGCAGCCGATGGCCTTGGGCAGATAGTATTTCAGCTTGGTCCATTCGCGGCCGAAGGTACGGGGCACATCTTTCACCACATCCAGCATGCCGGTGTCATTCATGGCTTCACCGGTGAGGATCTGTTCCACCTTCTCTGCCAGCAGGCCGTTGAAAGGGGCAGCTATCCAGTTGGCCACCGAGCTGAAGATGAAGGAGAAGACCACCAGTATGGTGATGAGGGCGATGGGCCAGAGCAGGTAATCAAGCCAGGAGAGCCAGCTCGGGATCTGCTGGTGCAGCCAGGCGAACAGGCCGTCCAGTTGTAGCAACAGGGCGTAGAAGGCACCGGCAAAGAGCACGAAGTTGACCAGCAGGGGGATCAGCACGAAGGTGCGGATGCCGGGCTGGCGGATGAGTGAGAAGCCGCGCAGGAAGTAGTCTGCACCGCTGACCGAATCTTTGACCATGTGGGGTGATTGGCTCATGTGAGCTCCATCAGTGAATGGGGAAAGTGCCAGCATATTACAAACAAGCCTTTGATTTGGTAAAGTCGCCTGCCCGCCTCCTCTTTATTTCGTTACCCACATAGGCCGCCATGCGTCTGAAATTGATCAAACTCGCCGGTTTCAAGTCGTTTGTCGAGCCGACCCGCATCGAACTCAACGCCGACATGACCGCCGTGGTGGGCCCCAACGGCTGCGGCAAATCCAACGTCATCGACGCCGTGCGCTGGGTGCTGGGGGAGAGCTCCGCCCGCCATCTGCGCGGCGAGAACATGACCGACGTCATCTTCAACGGCTCCATCAACCGCAGCGCCCATGGCCGCGCCTCGGTGGAGCTGGTGTTCGACAATCCCCACAACCGGGTACCCGGCGAGTTCGGCCGCTTTACCGAGATCTCGGTGCGCCGCGAAGTGCTGCGCGACGGCTCCAATCACTACCAGATCAACGGCCAGAAGTGCCGCCGCAAGGACGTGACCGACCTCTTCCTCGGCACCGGCCTTGGGCCCCGCAGTTACGCCATCATCGAACAGGGCACCGTCAGCCGGCTGGTGGAGTCCCGCCCCGCCGATCTCAAGCTGTTCATGGAAGAGGCCGCCGGGGTCTCCCGCTACAAGGAGCGGCGCCGGGAGACCGAGCAGCGCATACGCCATACCCAGGAGAACCTGGAACGCCTCGGCGATATCCGCGGCGAACTGGGCTCACGCCTCGAGCATCTCAAGGCCCAGGCCGAGACCGCCGAGCGCTACAAGCAGCTCAAGAGTCGATCACGTGCCGCTCGTGCGGAGCTGATCGGCTCGGAACTGTGGGCGCTGGAGACACGTCTTGGCGAAGCCAAGACCGAACTGGCCCAGACCGAGCAGGCGCTGGCGGCACTCGATGCCAAGCGCACCGCCGACGAGGGGCGTCACGTCACCCTGTCGGTGGCCCGCCAGGAGGCCCAGGCCGAGCAGGCGAGCCGCCAGCAGCAGATTTTCCTCGGCGGGCAAGCCATCGCCCGCCTCGAGCAGCAGCAACTGCACCAGAGCGAGCTTGGCCGCGACTGGCAGGCGAGGCGGCAGTCCCTCGGCGAGCGTATCGACGGCCTCAAGGCCCAGCTGGCCGGCCAGCTGGAACAGCTGAGCGACAGCACGTTGCAGGGGGAGGTGGCGTCGGCGCGCCTCGAGCAGTGTGAGCAGTTGCTTACCGACCAGCAGAGCGTGCGGGCGGCAGCGGGCGATCGGCTCGAGCAGGCGCGCCAGCGTCAGCAGCAGTGGCAGCAGCAGCTGGGCCAGTTGCAGGGGCGGCTCAACCAGACCCGCGCCGAGGTGAATGGCCTGCAGGAGCTGCAGGCCAAGACCCGGCTTGCCCGCCTCAAGCTGGAAGACGAACAGGCCGGGCCCCTTGGCGGGGAGGGGGAGAACCTGCAACCGGCCCTCGATGCCCTGGCGGCGGAACTCTCGCTCTCCCGCGCCCGCCATGAGGAAGCCGATGCGGCGTGGCAGGCCGGTGTGTCGCGCCATGAAGCACTCAAGGCAGAGCAGGGTCGCCAGCAGGGCCTGCTGCGCGAGCTGGAGGCGCGCCTCGCCACCCTGGATCAGATCCTGGGGGAGCAGATGGCGGGCGCCACCCTGGTGGATCGGCTGCAGGTGCCCCCCGAGTGGGCCCGGGGGCTGGACAAGGTGCTCGGCCGCTGGCTCACCGCAATCCCGGCGGACGAGTGCAACCTGGCGCAACCCGGACTCTGGATTGGCCCGGCCCAGCCAGCCAGGGCCGGTACCCTGGCGGCGCAACTGGGGGGCGAGCACATTCCGGCTTTCCTCAATGCCATCTGGCTGGCAGAGAGCAGGGAGGAGGCGCTGTCCCGCCTGCACAGCCTCTCTGCCGGTGAGTCGCTGCTCACTCCCGCCGGCGACTGGTTCGGCCCCAACTGGGCGGATCTGGGGGAGGGCATGGCCCTCGGTACGCTGGCGCTGCTCGGGGAGCGTGAGCGGCTGCACACCGAGCTGGCCGCGGGCCGGGAGGCGCTGCACAGACTCGACGAGCAGCTTGTCGCCGCCGATGCAGCGCGGGCCCAGCAGCATGGAGCGCATGAGCTGGCTCAGCGCACCCTGCGCGAGCAGGAGCAGCGGTGGCAACAACTGCGCGAAGCCTGGAGTCTGCGCGAGGGGCAGCGCCAGGAGCGCTTGCAGCGCCTGGGCCAGCTGGGGGAAGAGCTGGCCCGGCTCGATAAAGAGCAGGCTGAGGAGGCGCAGCGGCTGGCGTCGGCCGGGGAGCGGCTTGAGCAGGATGAAGCGGCCCTTGGCGAGCAGCAGGAGCAGGGGGAGGTACTCGCCGAGGCGCTGCTGCTTGCCCAGGAGCAGGTAAGCGGGGCGGAGCGGGCGCTGGAAGAGGCGCGCCTTCGCCGGGAGCAGCAGCAGGCGGCCTGCCAGCGGTTGCAACTGGAGCAGCAGAACCAGCGCCAGCTCATCACGCTGCGCGAGCAGGAGCTGGCCCGTCTCGGCCTGGAGCTGGCGGAACTCAAGGAGCCAGGGGCCGCTCCGAGTCAGGATCTGTCGCCCCTGCTGGTCGAGCAGCGCAATCTTGAGGCGCAGCAACTGGCCTGTCACCAACGGCTCGCAGAGCTGGATCGTCAGCTGACCGAGCTGGAGCAGGCCAGAAGCACCGATCACAAGCAACTGGTGAAAATTCAGGAGAAGCTGGCGACCCTGCGGCTCGAGCGCGAACGCAACCTGACGCGCCGGCAGGGACTGCACGAGCAGTTCGAAGAGCTGGGCGTGCGCCTGGTGGACCTCGATCAGGCGGTGCTGATTGCCGCTGATCGCGGCAAGCTGCGCCAGGAGATCCAGACGCTGGAGGCGCAGGTGGAGGCGCTTGGCGCCATCAACCTGGCGGCACTGGAGGAGTATGAGGAGGCGAAAACCCGCGCAAGCTACCTGGAAAATCAGTGCCAGGATCTGGAGCAGGCCCTCGACACCTTGAGCCAAGCCATTAAAAGAATTGATAAAGAAACACAAATACGCTTCCGCGACACTTTCGATAAGGTCAATGAAGATTTAAAATCCCTGTTCCCAAAAGTGTTCGGGGGGGGCAGTGCCTGGCTTGAGCTGACCTCGGATGATCTTTTGGAGGCCGGAGTGAGCATCATGGCAAGACCTCCGGGCAAGAAGAATGCTACCATTGCCCTGCTTTCCGGGGGGGAGAAGGCGTTAACCGCCCTTGCGCTGGTTTTCGCCATCTTCAGACTCAATCCAGCACCATTTTGTCTGCTGGATGAGGTGGATGCACCGCTCGATGAAGTGAACGTCGGTCGCTTCTGTTCTCTTGTCAAAGAGATGTCGAGCACAGTACAGTTCGTTTACATCAGTCATAATAAGGTCTCCATGGAGATGGCCGAGCAGCTGGTTGGCGTCACGATGCAAGAGCCCGGGGTTTCGCGCATAGTGTCGGTCGATATCGGTGAAGCCGTCGCTTTGGCTGAGCAAAACTAGAAAGAGAAGCAGCTAATGCAGGAATTGCGTTACATCTTGGTTGCCCTGGGCGGTATTGCCATCGCGGCATTGCTCATTCACGGGTTGTGGAGCAACAGAAAGAATCGTCAGGCACCGATCAAGGAGAAACCTCTGGGTCGGATGGAGTCCAAGTCCCGTGAGCGTGACAACGACGCCTTCGACAGCGATGGCATCGGTCAGGTGCGTGTGGTGAGCGGTGGCCGTCGTGCCGAGCCCAAACTGCGCAGCGACGAGGCCCGTCAGCCCGAACCCCGCCGTGTCGCCCCCGTTCCCGCCTTCGATGATGAAGATGACGACGCCGATCTGCCGCCTCCCGTGGTGCGCAAGCCTGCCGCTCGCCCTGTCCCCCCTCAGCCTGTGTATGAGGAAGAAGAGGACTATGACGAGCCGGTTGCCGCCCCTGTTGAAGAGGCCCCTGCCGCGCCGGTGCGCAAACCTGCACAGGTGATCCGCCGTACGCCGGTACACCGTTCCCGCCCGCAGCGCGAACCCATGATGCAGCCGCTGGACGAAGAGCCGCTGGTGGAGCCGGCCTATGCCCAGGCGCCGACCTTCGGTGCACGCGAGCCGGCACCGGTTGCCCAGCAGGCTCCCCGCTACGCCCAGCCGGCTTATGAAGAACCCGCTTACGATGACGAGCCAGCCTATGAAGAGCCGGTTCACGCAGCTGAGCCAGAACCCGCCCCGGCCCCGGTCGAGAAGATCTGGCAGGATGTCTATGTCATCAACCTGATGGCCCGTCCCGGCCACGATCTGCAAGGGGCGACCCTGCTCTCTTCCCTGCTGGCGCTGGGCTTCAAGTTTGGCGAGATGGACATCTTCCACCGTCACGAAGATCTGGGCGGCAAGGGGGAGGTGCTCTTCTCCATGATCAACATGGTCAAGCCGGGTACCTTCAACCCCTATCGCATGGAGCAGTTCAGCACCCCGGGTGTGTCCCTCTTCATGCAACTGCCCCTTCGCAGCAATGCCGCCTTCGCCTTCGAGCACATGTTGCAGGCTGCGGATCAGCTGGCGAGCGATCTCGATGCCATGCTGACCGACGCCTCGCGCAGTCCCCTCAGCGACGACGACATCGCCCGCTACCGTCACGAGCTGGCGGCCTACGAGGCCAGCCGCGACTGATGCGCCATGGGGCTTGAACAATGAAAAGTGCGGTACCCCGGTGCCGCATTTTTGTTTCTGCCCCAGACTGAATGTTCCATCACACTTCGAGACTTTTTCATGAGCGATATCCTCTCCCGCCACCGTCAACTGTGTGAGCTGCTGACCGAGTACGGCCATCAGTACTATGTGCTGGACAACCCCACGGTGCCGGACGCCGAATACGATCGCCTGATGCGCGAGCTGATTGCGCTGGAGGCCGAGCATCCCGAGCTGAAAACCCCGGCCTCGCCGAGCGTGCGGGTGGGAGGCCAGCCGCTGACCGCCTTCAAGCAGGTACGCCACGAGATCCCCATGCTGAGTCTGGACAACGTCTTCAGCAGCGAGGAGTTGCAGGCGTTCGAGCAACGCATTAGTGATCGCCTCAAGCGGGAGGTGAATTTCACCTTCTGTTGCGAACCCAAGCTCGACGGTCTGGCGGTGAGCCTGCTCTACGTGGCTGGCCAGCTGGTACAGGCCGCCACTCGCGGGGACGGCACCACGGGGGAGGAGATCACGGAGAACGTGCGCACCATCAAGGCCATTCCCCTGACCCTGCGCGGCCAGGGGTGGCCTGCGCGGCTGGAGGTGCGTGGGGAGGTCTTCATGCCCAAGGCGGGGTTCGAGGCGATGAACCGCGATGCGCTGGCGGCGGGGGAGAAGGTGTTCGTCAACCCGCGCAACGCCGCTGCCGGCAGCCTACGCCAGCTCGATTCACGCATCACCGCCAGCCGCCCCCTCAGCTTCTATGCCTACGGCGTGGGAGTCGGTGGCGACGAGCTGGGGGAGTCCCACTTCGGTCGCCTCAATCAGCTCAAGGCCTGGGGTCTGCCGCTCAGCCCGGAAGTGAAGCTCAAGGAGGGGGCCGCCGGTTGCCAGGCGTTCCACGACGACATCCTGGCCCGCCGTGGGGATCTCCCTTACGAGATCGATGGCGTGGTCTACAAGGTCGACGACATCGCGCTGCAACAGGAGCTCGGCTTCGTGGCGCGGGCCCCGCGCTGGGCCACCGCCCACAAGTTCCCGGCACAGGAGGAGATGACCCTGCTCGAGAACGTCGAGTTCCAGGTGGGCCGCACCGGCGCCGTGACCCCGGTGGCCAAGCTCAAACCCGTGTTCGTCGGCGGCGTCACCGTCTCCAATGCCACCCTGCACAATGCCGACGAGATTGAACGGCTCGGCGTGATGATCGGCGACACCGTGATCGTGCGCCGGGCGGGGGACGTGATCCCGCAGATAGTGGCCGTGGTGGAGGCCCAGCGCCCGGCGGATGCCCGCGAGATCCTCTTCCCGACCGAGTGCCCGGTGTGCGGCTCGGCGGTGGAGCGGCTGGAAGGGGAGGCCGTGGCCCGCTGTTCCGGCGGTCTCTTCTGCGAGGCCCAGCGGGCGGCCGCCATCAAGCACTTCGCGGCGCGTCGCGCCATGGATGTGGATGGCCTTGGCGACAAGATAGTGGAGCAACTGGTGGACAAGGGGCTGGTGAAGACCCCGGCGGACCTGTTCAGTCTCAACGCCATCCAGCTGGCCGGTCTCGAGCGGATGGGGCAAAAATCGGCCCTCAACCTGGTGGCGGCCATCGATGCCGCCCGCAGCACCACGCTGCCCCGCTTCCTGTTTGCCCTGGGGATCCGCGAAGTAGGGGAGGCGACCGCCTTGAACCTCGCCAACCACTTCCTTACCCTGGATGCCCTGCGCGCCGCCTCGGTGGAGCAGTTGCTGGAAGTGGCCGACGTGGGGGACATAGTGGCCAAGCACGTCTACTACTTCCTGCGTCAGCCCCACAACATCGAGGTGCTCGACGCCCTGCTGGCCGCCGGCATCCACTGGCCGGTCATCGAGAAGAAAGAGGCAAGCGATCAGCCCTTTGCCGGCAAGACCTTCGTGCTGACCGGCACCCTCACCGCCTTGTCCCGCAACGATGCCAAGGCGGCGCTGCAGGCCCTGGGGGCCAAGGTGGCGGGCTCCGTGTCGGCCAAGACCGACGTGCTGGTAGCGGGGGAGGCGGCAGGCTCCAAGCTCGCCAAGGCCCAGGAGCTGGGGATCACCATCTGGACCGAGGCCGAGTTGCAGGCGGCCATTCAGCCCTGAGAATGCACGTTTGAGCAGACAAACCCGGCCCACTGGCCGGGTTTGTCGTTGGGGGGCTCACTCGACGTAGCTCACCTTGTCCTGCCAGGCATCGGGAGCCGTCAGGTGCCAGCGTGCCAGTTCGCTCTTGCTGAACAGATATTCCCCGCGGGATGCGGCGCGGGGGAGAGGGCGCCGGGCGCCGTGCCCGAGAGGATGGCATTGGCCAGTTCGGCGGCTCTCTCTCCCTGGCTGTGGCCGTCGAGCACCAGACCGCCGATGGCGGCTCCCCTGCCCACCGCAAAGGCCCAGAAGCAGAACAGTGGCACCGGGCTGTTGGCGCTGGTCCATGCCAGTACCTGTTGCTCGCTTACATGCTGGCCCTGAGTGTCGGTGAGAGTGTGGTAGAGGCCGAGGAAGAGCGCCTGATAGCCGTTTTCCCGGCTGGCGAGCACTGCCTCCTGCCAATGTCCATAGTCGGTGAACTGGCGGCTGCTGACCCGGGTCTGACCGATCGTCAGCTCGCCTCGCCCCTTGAACTCGTGGGCGACGGCGGTGCGGGACACCTCGCTTTCGTCAAACAGCACCAGGGCACGCTCCAGCCCTCCCATCAACTGACTCATCTCGCTGATGCTGCGCTTGAGCAGGGGGCGTTCCAGTACGCCGGTGATCAGGGGGTGGCCGACCAGCCCCTTGGGGCGCGGATTCTCGTTCATCCCGAGAAACACCACGGGCGTTCCCCGGGCGGCGATGGGTCGGGCGAGGGCGTTGATGGCGTTGTCATCCCCCAGGATCACCAGCGCTGGCTGGTGGGTCCGGTAGGCGGCCATTCCCTTGGCGAGCAGTTCGTCACGGGTCTGGCCGGGCTGGCGCTTGGTGTCCAGATAGAGATAGCCGAGGTGATGCGCCTGCTTGAGGTGTTGCTCGAGGCCGGCACTGTAGCTCTGATCCCACTGGTTGCTCTGGTGATAGCTGCTGATCACCAGGATCTCGGCGGCCAGCAGCGGGAGGGAGAGGAGGGAGAGCAGGAGCAAGACCTTGGTCACGTGTGTTTTCCGCAAGGGACAGACTGTTCCCCAGTATGTGCTCTCCCGCTCTCTGGCGCCTCGGTCAATTGTTGTCGGAAGGCGTGCCCCTCTCTTTTTATCCCTTGCCGGGCGGGAGCCCGCATCCCGTCTGGGGTGAGCAAAAAAGAGCGCCTTTTGGAGCTGGTCGTGAACTGCCCCACTCCTTCCAAAACCTGTTCTGGATCAAGAAACAGGGTACCGCTTTGGTGCCTAATAGACCCCACATATAGGGGTAAGCATAAAAAAAACACCCATATATAGTGTCATAAAGCTGTGCATAAGTGGTCGCCCTCTCAGTGTCAGCCCAGGTGTTTCAAGCCTTGGCTGACCTTGTTTGCGCCGGGGACGGGCGTGGAGAAGGGGACTCAACTAGGGTGAGCCGAGGGTGGCCACCAGGTCTTTCAATACGGGGAAAATCGATGAAACCGGTAGTGATCAAACGCGATGGATGTCGTGCACCATTCAATGGCCAACTGATCCGCGATGCGGTCAGCCGAGCGGCGGCAGCGGTCAATCAGGCCAGTCCGGCGCTGGCAGAGCGCATTGCCGCCGCTGTCAGCCAGGAGCTGGAGGGGCGAGGGGAGGTAGACATCCACGAGATCCAGAACCGGGTCGAGAACCACCTGATGGCCTCCGACGACAAGGCCATCGCCCGTGCCTACATCGAATACCGTCACGACCGGGATCAGGCCCGCGAGGCCAGGGGTCGCCTGGCCCAGGAGATCCGCGGCCTGGTGGAGCAGACCAACGCGGCCCTGCTCAACGAGAACGCCAACAAGGACTCCAAGGTGATCCCGACCCAGCGTGACCTGCTGGCGGGCATCGTCGCCAAGCATTACGCCATCAGTCACATGCTGCCCCGTGACGTGGTGCAGGCCCACGAGAGCGGCGACCTGCACTTCCACGATCTCGACTACTCCCCCTTCTTCCCCATGTTCAACTGCATGCTGATCGATCTGCAGGGGATGCTGACCCACGGCTTCAAGATGGGCAACGCGGAGATAGATACCCCAAAATCCATCAGCACCGCCACCGCGGTGACCGCCCAGATCATCGCCCAGGTGGCGAGCCATATCTATGGCGGCACCACCATCAACCGCATCGACGAAGTGCTGGCACCCTATGTGACCATCAGCTGGCACAAGCACCGGGAGGTGGCCGAGGAGTGGGGGATCCAGGATGTGGACGCCTACGCCATGGCTCGCACCGAGAAGGAGTGCCACGACGCCTTCCAGTCCCTCGAATACGAGGTCAATACCCTGCACACCGCCAACGGTCAGACGCCGTTCGTCACCTTCGGCTTTGGCCTGGGGGACAGTTGGGAATCGCGCCTCATCCAGCGCGCCATCCTAGGCAACCGCATCGCCGGCCTTGGCAAGAACAGGAAGACCGCCGTGTTCCCGAAACTGGTGTTCGCCATCAAGGATGGCCTGAACCACAAACCGGGGGATCCCAACTACGACATCAAGCAGCTGGCGCTGGAGTGCGCCTCCAAGCGGATGTACCCGGACATCCTCAACCACGACCAGGTGGTCAAAGTGACAGGCTCCTTCAAGACCCCCATGGGGTGCCGCTCCTTCCTCGGTGCCTACGAAGAGAATGGCGAGCTGGTCCACGAGGGGCGCAACAACTTGGGGGTCGTGAGCCTCAATTTGCCGCGCATTGCCCTGAAATCCCGCGATGAAGCGGACTTCTGGGACAAACTGGATGCCGCCCTGCGGGTGGCCAAGACAGCGCTCATGTACCGCATCAAGCGCCTGGACGGGGTCAAGGCCCGGGTCGCCCCCATCCTCTACATGGAGGGGGCCTGCGGGGTGCGCCTCAAGGCCGATGACAACATCAGCGAGATCTTCAAACATGGCCGCGCCTCCATTTCGCTGGGTTACATCGGGGTACACGAGACCATCAACGCCCTCTATGGCACAGACGTCCACCTGTTCGACAGCGAGACCCTGCGCCAGAAGGCCATCGCCATCATCGCGCGGCTCAAGGCGGCCACCGACGAGTGGAAGGAGGAGACCGGCTACGGCTTCAGCCTCTACTCCACCCCGAGCGAGAACCTCTGCACCCGTTTCTGCCGCATCGACGCCAAGGAGTTTGGCGTGGTGGCAGGGGTGACCGACAAGGGCTACTACACCAACAGCTTCCACCTGGACGTGGAGAAGCAGGTGAACCCCTACGACAAGCTGGACTTCGAGGCGCCCTATCCGCCCATCGCCAGCGGCGGCTTCATCTGCTACGGCGAGTACCCCAACATCCAGCACAACCTGGAGGCGCTGGAGAATGTCTGGGACTACAGCTATGACAAGGTGCCCTACTACGGCACCAACACCCCCATCGACGAGTGCTACGACTGCGGTTTCACCGGCGAGTTCGAGTGCACCTCCAAGGGCTTCACCTGCCCGCGCTGCGGCAACCACGACCCGGCCAAGGTGTCGGTGACCCGCCGGGTGTGCGGCTATCTCGGCAGCCCGGATGCGCGCCCCTTCAACGCGGGCAAGCAGGAAGAGGTCAAACGCCGGGTCAAGCATATGTAAGCGAGCAGACCCCACCCCAGCCCTCCCCTTGGCAGGGGAGGGGGCAAAGAAGCTCCTCCCCCTTTCGAAGGGGGAGGTTGGGAGGGGGTTGGCCGTTAACCCAGAGAACTCGAATGCACTACCACCAGTACTACCCGGTCGATGTGATCAACGGCCCAGGCACCCGCGCCACCTTGTTCGTGTCGGGTTGCGAGCACCAGTGCCCCGGTTGCTACAACCAGAGCACCTGGCGGCTCGATGGGGGCAAGCCGTTCGATGAGGCGATGAGCGATCGCATCATTCACGATCTCAACGACAGCCGCATCAAGCGGCGCGGACTGTCGCTCTCCGGCGGCGATCCGCTCCACCCCGCCAACGTGCCGCATGTGCTGGCGCTGGTGAAGCGGGTGCGAACCGAGTGCCCCGGCAAGGACATCTGGTGCTGGACCGGCTATCTGTTGGCCGATCTCAGCCCGGCCCAGCGGGAGCTGGTGGCCTTGCTGGACGTGCTGGTGGATGGCAGGTTCGAGAAGGCCCTGGCGGATCCCGGTCTGCTCTGGCGTGGCAGCAGCAACCAGATGGTTCACGACCTCAACGCCTGGCGGAAAGGAGGAGAGCAGATCCCCTGTCTGGTTTGCAGTTGAGGCCTTGGGTGTTTATGGTTAGGCCAACCCCAAGCGCTGTTTACACGAGGAATCCCGATGAACAATCTGCTCAAGATCCTGCTGGCCATCTTTCTCCCCCCGGTCTGCGCCTTTATCCAGGTAGGCTTCAGCCTCCATTTCCTCATCAACATAGTGCTGACCCTGCTGGGCGGTCTGCCCGGCATGGTTCATGCCCTCTGGCTGGTGGTAAGCGACAAGCGCGCCTGAGCCGTGAGAGATCACAAGGCCAACCCTCCGGGGTTGGCTTTTTTTTGCCTGCCAGATGGGGGCTTCCCGGATGAGCCCCTTTGCCTGACACTGGCGCGTCGCTCATGGAGTCGAGCGATACAACGACGAGGGAATGTCGAGTGCGAGTGAAAGGGTTGTTGCTGTGGGTCGCCCTGGCCCTGCTCGGAGGCTGTGCCAGCCCCACCGCCAAGCTGAATCAACCTCCGGTGGATGTCACCTGGGAAACGCTGCCCGAATACTGGGTGCTGGTGGGGGATGCCATCACTTTTAACCCGGTCGGGGGGCTGCCGGCGAAGAGGCCGGTCAAGGGGTATGTGACCCTTCGCTACCTCATCGATTCCAATGGCACGCTGTTCAGCCCAGAGGTACTGGAGTCCCAGCCCCCCGGCGTGCTGGATCTCATCGCCATCTCCGGGCTGGCGCAGCTGCGCTACCGGCCATCGGAGCAGAATCTGCAAGCCATTCCGGCTCGGGTTGTGGCCCGATTTGAAGTGGAAGTGAAATGACAAACACCCCGGCCAGGCCGGGGTGTTTCGTGTGGGCTCTGTGCCATGACGGCGCGGCTCACTGCTCCTTGCAGTCGTTGTAGCGGCTCTGCCACTCCCCGGCGTCATCACGCATCTCGACGAACCCCTCCTTGCCCTTGTTCCACCAGACCACCTCGTGATCGTCGGTATAGCGGGCGCCGGAGGCGGAGACCGCCTGAGGCAGGGTGTAATCCTTGCCATCGGGGAGGGAGAGCTTGACGAAGTTCAGGCTCTCGTCCGAGAGGGAGAAGTAGCGAACCTGCACTTTCTGGTTCTGTTCACACAGATAGGTGACGGGATCGCCGCCGGTCACTCCCAGCTTGCCGCTGCCCAGATCGCAGCCGCCGAGCAGGGTGATGGCGCCCGCCCCCAGTAGAAAGAGCTTGGCGTGTTTCATGTTTGATCCTCACAACGGTGTCATATGGCCTTGAGCCTAACAGGATGAGGCACAACTGCAACCTCATGGCAGGAGCCCTGCGTCGGGATGCGTCCGTCTCCCTCTGGTCCGTGGGGCAGGCAAAAAAACGCCCCGGCAGGCAAGCGGGGCGAAAGGGAGCCATCCAATGGCTGCAGAAAAGGGTCAGTGGCCGAACCGTGTCGCCTCGAAGCGATTGAGCAGCCGGTGGATGAGGTAGCAGGCGAGCAGGGTGACCACGATGGCAAAGAGGATGCTGCTCACCCGATAGAGGGCGCTGAACACCAGGTCGTTGCCCGGGGTCAGGTACTGGCCGAACAGGATGCCGAGGGTGGTGAGGGCACCGAAGCCGACTCCGGAGCCGCTCGCCTCCTTCACATGGGCATAGCTGAACAGCATGGCGCCGAGCCAGAGCACCGGGGTCACCAGCAGCAGCAAGCCGGACCAGTCATAGAGCACCAGCTGCCCCAGGATGCCGAAACTCACCCCCAGCAGGGTACCCATGGCCCGCTTGCGGGCATAGTCCAGGGCGCCGTTCCAGTGCATGGGGAAGAGCAGCAGCAGGGTGGTGGCCTGGGCAGACATGGAGTCGCGTAGATCGAAGATCTGGAACACCAGGAACGAGAGGGTCGCGATGGACGCCCCCAGCAGGGCTTCGTGGCGCATCCGGTGCGGCGCCTTGGGGGAGGGGGCCGGCCTGGGGCGCTCCTCCACGTCCGGAATGAGGGCCGTCATCAGATAGGCGATGAGCACCGACAGGACGCTGGCCCAGAGATTGCTGAAGATGAGGTCGTTCAGATCAATCCCGGGGTAGCTGGCAAAGTGCAGCATGATGCTGAGGCTGAGCACCCCGTTGGCACCGAACAGGAACAGGCTGCCCCGGGACATGGCGGCGAAACGGTACAGGAAGAGCAAAAAGACCAGGGGGGTCATGAGCCCCGGGTGGCCGCCGAACAGGCCGCCGAGCAGCCCCACTTCCAGACCGCACATGGCGGCGGAGGCGATGAGCTGGCGGGCGGCGTGACCGTTCATCACCGGCACCAGGCCGAGCAGCAGCACCGGGGTGACGGTGAAGAAGACCCCGTTGCTCCAGCCGAAGATCTTGCACAGCACAAACCCCAGGGTACAGCCAAAGGCGATGCGCAGACACTGGCGCAGTTCGTTGGGGGTGAGGGGTCTGTGCCACAGGTTCATGGTCGTCATCTCAATAGATGTAGTGCAGCAGGCTGAGCAGACGGATCTGGCTGCGGGCCAGCAGCCCGGTCAGGGTGTTGTCCGGCAGCAGTTGCACCGTGGCGCGGGCCCCGGCCGGCAGGTGGGCGGGCAGTTGCTCCAGGGTCAGGTGCAGGCGCAGGCGCTGGGCATCCCGCACCCAGCGATCGGACTCGACGGGGTTTGCAAGCTGGCCGTTGGCGTCAAACTGGCCGGCGCTGACCCCGGCATCCAGGCTGGCGACGCGGGCAGGATAGAGACGACCGGGCTCGCCGTCGAAGGCGACGAGGGCCTGACTGCCGGCGCTGACGTGGCGCAGGCTCTTCTCGCGAAAATCGGCGATCACGTCCACCTGCTCGGAGACCAGGGCCAGCAGGGGGGAGCCCGCATTGGCCACGCTGCCAGGCTTGAGCTGCAAGTTGGTGATGATGCCGTCCTGGCTCGCATGAACCCGGCTGTAGGCGAGGTTGAGCTCGGCCTGGGCGAGGCGGTTGCGGGCCTGGCGCAGCAGCAGGTTGTCTTCCCCTGGCAAGCCGCGGTTGACGCGGGCCTGCTCTACCCGGGCCTGGCTGCCGAGCAGGTTGGCACGGGCGGTGCGGGCGGCGCTGTCGGCGTCATCTTTCTGCTGTTCAGAGACCATGTGACGGCGGTAGAGGGCGTCGATGCGCGCCGCTTCCCGCTGTTTCTGGTCGGCCTGGGTGCGCAGCGAGCTGTACTCCGCCTCGTAGGCGGTCAGGGTCGCGTCCAGCTGGCGGTTCTGCTGCCTGGCCTGATCCAGGGCGAGCCTGGCCTGATCCACGGCGAGCTGGAAGGGTTCCGGGTCGAGGGCGAACAGCAGATCCCCCTGCTTGACGTGCTGGTTGTTGGCGACGGCGACTTCGACCACCTTACCGCTGACCTGGGGGGCCATCCGGGTGACGACCCGGGTGGCCATGGCCTGGGGGGTCAGGGGCATCTTGATGTCGGCCAGCAGAAAGTAGCCAAACACCAGGACGAAGCAGACGATGGCCCACTTTATCCAGCGCTTGAATTGTTGATCCGGTGTCATCTTATTCTCTCTCTTCATGCTGTGCGGCTATCTTGCCAAGGGCGTTGGCGGAGATGCGGTGCACAATGTCTTCAAACTGGGCCAGCTCCTGCTGGCTGATGCCGGTGAGCAGCTCCCGGCGCACGGCGATGATGCGGCCCTCGATCTGATCGAGCAGCGCCTTGCCCGCCGGGGTCAGGGTGACGATGCGGGCCCGCTTGTCCTGGCTGCAGCAATGGCGCTCGATCAGCCCCTGCTCCTCGAGCTGACCCAGGGTCCGCATCAGGGAGGGGAGCTCTATCTCCAGGGCCTCGGCCAGGGTCTTCTGGCTGAGGTGGCCGCCGAGGCGGCTGAGTTTCCACAGGGCGGTCCAGCGGGGATGGGTGAGCCCCAGAGGTGCCAGCTCGAGATCGGCCACGGTGCGCCAGAGCCGGTGCAATCGCCCCAGCTGCTCGGCGAGGGAGAGTTCTCGCAACATCTCCAGATCCTTTTTCATGACGGGCACCTCAATTACTTAGCTTGCGAAGCATTATATTTATTTCGCAGGCTAAGTAAATAGTGTGATACAGCTCACGTTCAGGTTTTTTGCCCGGGCCGTGGTGTTTAAGTTTTTATATGGCTTTGCGGGCCAGCTAACCGACAACGGTCGGAGGAGGCGCTAGAGTGGCCACCTTTGAGGTGCGCCAGGCTGGCCATTGACCCGGCCGGGGGACACCCTCACCCTGGGCTTTCCTGTCCGCTGCAAGGTTGAACGATGAAACTGCGCCACCAGCTAGTCACCCTCTCGCTTGGCTTGTCACTGCTGCTGATCCTGATCCTGGGCTGTCTGCTCGCCCTCTTCATGCGCCACCTGCTGGAGAACAACCTGAAGGAGAAGGGGAGCGATCTGGCCCGGGTGCTGGCGGCGGACAGCCGGGTGGTCCAGGCCCTGGAGAAGGGGAGCGATCCCGGGCTGCGGGATTATGTGCAGGGGATCTGCAGCCGCACCGACGCCGCCTACATGGTGGTGACCGATGAACATGCCAGGCGCCTGAGCCATCCCTCCCCCGAGCTGGTGGGCCAGACCTTCCGGGGGGAGGACATCTGGCCTGCGCTCCAGTCGCGCGAGAGCTACTGCTCCCGGGACGTGGGCACTCTGGGCCCCGCCATCCGCTGCTTCGCTCCCGTGGTGGGGCCCGATGGCCAGGCCATCGGTGCAGTGGCGGTGGGTTATCTGATGCGCACCGTGGAGGGCACCTATCAGGAGCGGATCGCCCTGCTGGTCGGCGCCATCGCAGCGGTGCTGGGGTGCGGCCTGCTGCTGGCGCTCTGGGTGCAGCACCTGCTGCGCCGCACCCTGCTGGATCTGGAACCGGAGACCATTGCCAATCGCTTCGCCCAGCAGGATCTGGTGCTGGAGGGGATCTCGGAGGGGATAGTGTCCCTGGACAACCAGCACAGGATCACCATGCTCAACAGCGCCGCCTTCTATCAGTTGCGACTGCCCGGCACCGGGCGCCACGCCCTGCTGGGCCGCTCCCTGGCGGAGCTGGCCCCCGGCCTCGTGCCCACGTTGCAGCAAGGGGGGGCGGTCAGGTTCACCGTGCAGGGGGATGACTTCGTCGGCCACTGGCAGGAGCTCAGCGGTCGCGAGCCGGGGCGCATGCTCATCTTCAGCCGGCCAGACGGCACCGGCAGCCTGGGCATGCAGGTGACCCACCTGCGCCAGTACGGCGAGATGCTGCGCATCCAGACCCATGAATTCGCCAACAAGCTCAGCAGCCTCTCCGGTCTGCTCCAGCTCGGCCACGTGGATCAGGCGGTAGACCTCATCCAGCAGGAGAACGAAGCCTGCCAGAACATGTTGCAGGATCTGCTGCGGGTCATCGAGAACAAGCCGGTGGCCGGGCTCATCCTCGGCAAGTTCAGCCGGGCGCGGGAGCTGGGGGTGGAGCTGGTGTTGGATGCGGGGTCGGCCCTCGGGGAGTATCCGGCCGAGGTGTCGGCGGATCTCATCACCTGCATCGGCAACCTGCTGGACAACGGCATTCGCGCCGCCTGGGGGAACCGCGAGCACGCCGCGCCCAGGGTGCTGCTCTCCCTCGATGATCTGGGGCGGCGGCTGGTGATCGAGGTGGAGGACAGTGGCGAGGGGGTGGACGAGGCGCTGGCGGATCACCTGTTCGACTACGGTGTCAGCCGCCAGACCGGGGATCACGGGGTCGGCCTCTTCCTGGTCAAGAAGACGGTGGCCAGGCGGGGGGGCGTGATAGAATGGCGCCGCACCGCCGAGCAGACGACCCTGTTCGGTATCTATTTGAATAAAAACCAATTGGTGTAAGTCATGAAGCCAATCTTCACGCTGATTATCGAGGATGACGAGCGGATAGGCGCCATGTTGGGGGAGCTGGTCTCCTCCACGGCCGGGTTCTCCCTGATGGGGCGGGCCGGCACCCTGGCCGAGGCGGATCGCCTGATGGCGGGGAGCGAGCCCCGCTTGCTGATGGTCGACATCTCCCTGCCCGATGGCTCGGGCCTGGAGTGGGTGAGCCGGCTGCGCAGCCACAACCGGGAGGTGATGGTGATGATGGTGACCGCCTCCTGCGACGTGGAGACCATACAGCAGGCCCTCAACCTGGGCGTGCAGGACTACGTCATCAAGCCGCTGCGGCTGTTTCGCATCCAGCAGAGCCTGGAGGAGATCCTGGTCCTCCATCGCCGCCTGTGCGAGCCGGGAGAGCTGGCCCAGAGCGACCTGGACCGCCTGATGGGCAAGGCGCGCAACCAGGGTCGGGAGGCGCGGGAGACCCCCAAGGGGATCGACGCCATCACCCTGCGACAGGTGCTGGATCTGCTGGCGGGGGAGCCGGACAACACCTTCTCCACCGACACCGTGGCCCTGCGCCTCTCCCTGAGTCGCACCACGGCCCGCCGCTACCTGGAGTTTCTGGAGTCAGAAGATCGGCTGGACGTGGAGCTCAACTACGGCCAGCGTGGCCGCCCGGAGCGGCGCTACCACTGGCGCCGGGAGTCGTGACCCCGTCGTGGGCACAACGCCGAAGAGGCCGCGCACACCATGCTGCGCAGGCTGCGCAGATAAAAGGGAGCCTTTGAGCTCCCTTTTGTTTTGCCCCGATGCGACCCGGCCCCTCTATCTGGGGTCGCCCGAGAAGGGGTGCAGGGCGGAGCGGGCGCGCTCGAACAGGGCGATGAGGTGATCCGCCACGGCCCGCACCCGCCGGGAGTGGGCGAGATCGCTGTGGAGCACCAGCCAGATGGGCTGATCCACCCCGAGCTCCGGCAGCAGGCAGACCAGATCCGTCTGGCGGGCTAGGTAGTGGGGCAGCACCGCGAGCCCCAGACCGGCCTGGGCGGCGGCGAGCTGGGCTGCCAGGGTGCCGGTCTCCACCCGGCAGGGGCGGCCGCGCAGCATGCGGGTCATCCATCTGGCGGCGGGCAGGTGGCTCTGGGTTTCGTTCCAGCCGATGAAGTCATCCTGATCGAAGCTGGCGGCATCCACCCCGGGGCTGCGGGCATCCAGGTAGGCGCCGGTCCCGTAGAGGCCAAAGCCCAGGGTGCCCAGGCGCCGCAGGGTGAGGTGGCCGGCATCGGGCTTGACCATGCGCACCGCGAGATCGGCATCGCGCCGGTGCAGGTTCACCGTCTGCACCCCGGTGACCAGCTCCACCCTCAGCTCGGGGTGCTGGGCAAAGAGCGTCGGCAGGGAGGGGATGATGAGGGGATTGGCCAGGTTCTCGGCGGTGGCGAGGCGCACGGTGCCGGCCACCTGTCCCTGCAACTGCCCCGCCTCGCCAAAGGCCAGCCCCGCATGTTCCAGCGCCTCGGCTCGCTCAAGCAGGGCCTCCCCGTCGTCGGTCAGGCGATAGCCCTGCTGGTGGCGGCTGAACAGGGGCAGGCCGAGGGCCGCCTCCAGCCGGTCCAGGCGCCGGGAGACGGTGGCCACCCCCATGCGAAGGGCGTGGGCGGCACCGCTCAGGGTGCCGCTGCGGGCGATGGCCAGGAAGACGCGGGCGTCGTCCCAGAGCAGGGGATCGTGCATAGTGTTTCCATAATCGGAAGATAGGTTGCCAGTTATCTCTATATCTCATTCATTTTCGGAAGACCATACTCCCCTGCAACTTGTCAGGGAGAAAATGCGATGCAACGACGAACACTGGGAGCCAATCTGCAGGTCTCTGCACTGGGGCTGGGCTGCATGGGGATGAGCGAATTCTACGGGCCGCGGGACGATGAGACGTCCTTGCGGGTGCTGGCGGAGGCGGTGGAGCGGGGCATCGACCTGCTCGACACCGCCGACATGTAAGGCCCCCACCACAACGAGGCGCTGATCGGGCGTTTTCTCGCGACCCGGCGGGGACAGGTGAAGGTCGCCACCAAGTTTGGCATCGTGCGCCAGCACAGGGAGTACAGGCGTACCCTCGACAACAGCGCCCGCTATGCGCGCCAGAGCTGCGAGGGCTCCCTGCGCCGCCTCGGCATCGAGCAGATCGATCTCTACTATGTGCACCGCCTCGATCCGGCCCATCCCGTCGAGGAGACCATGGCCGGGCTGGCGCAGCTGGTACAGGAGGGCAAGATAGCCCGCATCGGTCTGTGCGAGGTGAGCGAGGCCACCCTGAGGCGCGCCCATGCCGTGCACCCGGTGGCGGCGGTGCAGACCGAATACTCCCTCTGGACGCGGGAGGTGGAGGCGGCGGTGCTGCCCGCCTGCCGGGAGCTGGGGATTGGTCTGGTGGCCTACTCCCCCTGGGGCGCGGGTTTCTGACCGGGCGTTACCAGCAGGAGGCGGTGTTCGAGGAAGGGGATTTTCGGGCCAGTCTGCCGCGCTTTCAGGGGGAGAACCTCGCCACCAACCGCACCCTGGTGCAGGCGGTCATGGCCCTGGCGCAGCAGAAGGGATGCTCGGCGGTGCAGATAGCCCTGGCCTGGCTGCTGGCGCAATGGGAGGGGATAGTGCCCATCCCCGGCACCCGGCGCCTGACCCACCTGGCGGATAACCTCGGCGCCCTCTCGGTGCGCCTCTCCCCAGCAGAACTCGGGGCCCTGGGACAGGCCATCCGGACCCTGCCGGTGGCGGGGGAGCGCTATACCGCCGAGGGGATGAAGGGGGTGAACGCATGAGCGGCTCGCACACGGATCGCCGTGAACGGGCGTTCGCGCTGCTGGTCCGGCTCGATCCCCAGGCGCCCACGCGGGTCGCCGCCAGCCTGGATGCCCTGTCACCGGAGCTTGCCGAGTTGGTGCTGGGGTTTGCCTTTGCCGATGTGCTCGCCCGTCCCGGCATCGATCTCTGCACCCGCGAGATGCTCACGGTGGCGACCCTGATGGGAATGGGCACGGCGCCCGGACAGCTCGAGTTCCATATCCGGGCCGCCCTCAATGTGGGGGTCAGCCGGGAGACCATCATCGAGATCCTGCTCCAGGTCGCCGTCTATGCCGTGGTGCCCGCCTGCATGAATGGCATCAGTGCGGCCCGCAGCGCCTTCGCCGCCCATGACAAGGCACGGGGGGCAGGGATTAGGTGGAGACGCCACCATGGCGAAAAGGTCAGGTGTGCCCTGACGGGGGCAGCAAGAAGGGAGCCGAGGCTCCCTTCTTTATGCTGCCACGGCGATGGCTTATGCCCCTTCCGGCAGAGGACGGCGTACCCTCGGCTTGAGCTGGGAGAGCATGACCCCGGTCAGGATGAGGCCGCCCCCCAGCAGGTGATAGCCGTGGATGGGCTCCCCCAGGGTGATGACGGCGATGAGGGCCGTGCACAGGGGCATCAGGTTCATGAAGACCGAAGTGCGCTCCGCCCCCAGGGTGGCGAGGCCGCGCATCCAGCAGTAGGCGGCGAAGAGGGAGGAGGCGAGGCCGGCGAACAGCACCATGCTCCAGCCCTGGGCGGGAATGGCCAGGGAGTCGGCAGAGAGGGCCACCGGGATGAGCAGCAGCACTGCCAGCAGGATCTGCAGGTAGAGGTTGAGCCAGGGGCCGAACGGCAGTTGCCAGCGGCGGATCAGCAGGCCATAGAGGGCATAGCTGGCCGCCCCCAGCAGCATCATGCCGTCGCCGGGGTTGATGCCGCTGTGCAGCAGTGCCAGGGGATTGCCCTGACCCAGCAGCCAGAGCACCCCGAACAGGGAGAGGCTCATGCCGAGCAGCGCCTGCTTGCCCGGCTTCTGGCCAAAGCAGCAGGCCCCGATGAGCAGGGTGAGCAGGGGCAGCAGGGAGCCGATGACCCCCATGTTGGTGGCCGAGGTGCTGTGGGCGGCGTAGTAGGCGAGGCACTGGTAGAGCACCATGCCGAGCAGGGAGAGCACCAGCAGCTTGCCGAGCCAGGGGCGGATGTCGGCCCGGCGGCGCCAGAGCTGCGGCAGACAGAAGGGGGAGAGCGCGAGGGCGGCGATCACCCAGCGATAGAAGGAGATGGCGGCGGGATCCAGCACGCCGGCGGCGGCCTTGGAGACCACGGTATTGGCGGCCCAGATCAGGATGGCGAGCAGGGGGAAGAGAAAAGGCATAGGCACTCCTTGGTACGATGGGGAGAGTCTAGCCTTGTCTTGAACGAGGTAAGTAGCGTAAATAAGACATGTCATAACCGCTTTGGGACAATCTGCATGGGCACCCTCACCCTGGCCGAGCAGGATCGCCTGCTGGCCGACCCCAACCCCCTCTACTTTCGCTACAGCCAGATCCAGGGGGGCAACGCCTGCGCCGAGCACGCCCACCCCTGGGGTCAGCTCAGCCTCATCAGCCTGGGGGTCATGGTGGTGGAGGTGGGGGGAGAGCGTCTGGTGGCGCCTCCGGATTACCTCATCTGGGTGCCGGCGGACCTGCCCCACACCGCCTTCAACGAGCAGACCCTGGATTACACCTCCATCTACGTGAGCCACGCGCTGGCCCCGCGCCTGCCACGGGAACCCCAGCTGCTGGCCCTCACCCCCTTGCTGCGGGCCCTGCTGGAGGACTTCACCCAGCGCCGGGTCGGGCACATGGAGGATGAGTGGGATGCCCGTCAGGGTGAGCTCTTCATCGAGAAGCTGGCCCGCACCCGTTGCCAGCCGAGCTACCTGCCCCAGAGCCGGGATCGCCTGCTGGCACCCTTGCTGGCGGCATTGCAGGCGGCGCCGGAGGACAACCGCACGCTGGTGGAGTGGGCCAGGGCGCTGCACACCACGGAGCGCACCCTGGCGCGGCGCTGCCAGAAGGAGCTTGGCATGAGCCTGGGCCAGTGGCGCACCCGGCTGCGGCTGGTGAAGGCGCTGGACTGGCTGCGGGGCGAGATGCCGGTGCAGGAGATCGCCTGGCGCCTCGGTTACGCCTCCACCTCGGCTTTCATCGCCATGTTCCAGCGCGAACAGGGCTGCGCCCCCCAGCGCTATCGCCAGCAGCTGGGCCAACCCGTGGCCTGAACCGCATGAAAAAGGGCGCCTGCAGGCGCCCTTGTGGATCACGGGATGGGCTTAGAAGAAGCCGAGGGGGTTGATGTCGTGGCTCACCAGCAGGTTCTTGGTGTTCTGGTAGTGGTCCAGCATCATCTTGTGGGTCTCGCGACCGATCCCTGACTTCTTGTAGCCGCCAAAGGCCGCATGGGCCGGGTAGGCGTGGTAGCAGTTGACCCAGACCCGGCCGGCCTGGATGCCACGCCCCATGCGCCAGGCCAGATTGCTGTCCCGGGTCCACAGGCCCGCCCCCAGCCCGTACTGGGTGTCGTTGGCGATGGCCAGGGCATCCGCCTCGTCCTTGAAGGTGGTGACCCCGAGCGCCGGCCCGAAGATCTCCTCCTGGAACACCCGCATCTTGTTCTGGCCCGAGAAGATGGTGGGCTGGATGTAGAAGCCCCCCTCCAGCCCGCTCACCCTGGCCGGCCCGCCGCCGATCAGCATCTTGGCCCCCTCGCCGCGGCCAATCTCCATGTAGCTCAGGATCTTGTCGAACTGCTCGCGGGACGCCTGGGCCCCCACCTGGGTCGTGGTGTCGAGGGGGTTGCCCTGCACTATGGTGCGGGCGCGGGCCAGCACCCGGTCCATGAAGTCGTCATAGATGCTGGCCTGCACCAGGGCGCGGGAGGGGCAGGTACACACCTCCCCCTGGTTGAAGAAGGTCATCAGCATCCCTTCCACCGCCTTGTCGATGTAGCTGCTCTCGTGCTGCATTACGTCGGCGAAGTAGATATTGGGGGACTTGCCACCGAGCTCCACGGTGGAGGGGATCAGCTTGTCGGCGGCGCAGCGCAGGATATGGGCGCCCACCTCGGTGGAGCCGGTAAACGCCAGCTTCTGGATCCGGTTGCTGGTGGCGAGCGCCTGGCCCGCCTCGGCGCCGAAGCCGTTGACCACGTTGACCACGCCGGGGGGCAGGATGTCCTTGATGAGATCCATCATCAGCATGATGGTGACCGGGGTCTGCTCGGCGGGCTTGAGCACGCTGCAGCAGCCGGCCGCCAGTACCGGGGCCAGCTTCCAGGCGGCCATCAGCAGGGGGAAGTTCCACGGGATGATCTGGCCGACCACGCCGATGGGCTCCTTGAAGTGGTAGCTGACGGTGTTCTGGTCCAGCTCGGCGGCGGAGCCCTCCTGGGCGCGGATGCAGCCGGCGAAGTAGCGGAAGTGATCCACCACCAGGGGCAGGTCGGCGGCCAGGGTCTCGCGCACCGCCTTGCCGTTCTCCCAGGTCTCGGCGACGGCGAGCCGCTCAATGTTCTGTTCGATGCGATCGGCGATGCGCAGCAGCAGGTTGCTGCGCTCGGTGACGCTGGTCTTGCTCCAGCTGGCGAACGCCTTGTGGGCCGCGTCCAGGGCGAGCTCGATGTCGGCGGCGTCGGAGCGGGCCACCTCGCAGAACACCCGGCCATCCACCGGCGAGATGTTCTCGAAATAGCGGCCGGCGCGCGGCGCCACCCAGTCGCCACCGATGAAGTTGTCATAACGGGATTTGAAGCTGACCAGGGCACCTGCCTGACCGGGAGCGGTATAAATCATCTCATCATCCTTATGTGTGTGGTCCTGACCAGCCTGGCGGGCAGTCCGGTTGCTTCCTGTCATCGCAAGGGGCGTGCCAGCGGGCGGCGCTCTACACAAAAAGGTTGCAAAAACGTTATCAAACGGGGTGCCAAGGGGTATCTTGGTTAACCAGTGCCCCCTAGGGCGGCCCCCGAACTGTGCCGTTTCTGAACATCGGGTGTGACACTGTGCCGTTTGTGAACAGGAGACGTGATGAAGGCGCTCCCCCAAGGCGGCCCTATTCGCGAGTGTGTAGAAGGAGGTGTGATGAGCGAGTTGCCTCAATCCGGTGCCAGCCCAATCCAGCGCTCCTGGGAGCGCTGCCTGCATCAGGGGCTGAGCCGCCAGCAGAGCGCCGAGCTGGACTTGCTGCCCCAGGGGGAGCTGTCGGCTCGCCAGGAGCAGCACAGGACGCTCATCGCCTGCTTCCAGCGCTTCGTGCTGCCGCTCTTTGGCCAGTTGCTGGCAGGCAGACCCTGTCGTCTGCTGTTGTGTGACGGCGAGGGGGCCATCCTCGCGGTGAGCGGAGACGACCGGTTTGCCCGCCATGCCGAGCGCATTTTTTTGCGCAGCGGCGCCCGCTGGGGGGAGGCGAGCAAGGGCACCAACGCCATCGGCACCGCGCTGGCCGAGCAGAGCGAGGTGCAGGTGCTGGGGGCGCAGCACTTCTTCGCCCAGCACAGCTTTCTCAGTTGCAGCGCCTGCCCCCTGCTCGGGCCGGACGGGCAACTGCTCGGCGTGCTCGACATCTCCACCGATGCGGCCCACCACGGGGGCGACATGCTGGGCACCGTGCGCCTCCTGGCCATGACCCTGGAAAACGCCCTGCTGGCCCGCCAGCCGGGCTGGCTGGTGGATCTCGATCCCCAGAGTCTCTGGTCTGCCCGCCTGCTGCTGGGGGAGGGGGGCGAGCTGCTCGGGGCCAACCGGGCCGGTCGGCTCTGGCTCGGCCAGCACCCCTTCGACGGTCAGCAGTTGCTGCGCGAGCGCCGCGGCCTGCGGCTGGTGCCGGAGGCGGGGGAGCGCGCCGCCAGGCTTCCCCTGCCGAGCGCGGTTGAGGAGGGGGGATCGCAGGCGCAGCAGGTGCCGCTCAAGATGCTGGAGCGGGGCATCTCATTGCTCATCGAGGGGGAGACCGGCAGCGGCAAGGAGCACCTGGTGCGCACCCTGCACGCCAGATCGAGCCGTCGGGCGCGGCCTCTGGTGTGCGTCAACTGCGGCGCCCTGCCGGCGGAGCTGGTGGAGGCCGAGCTGTTTGGCTACGTGGGGGGAGCCTTCAGCGGTGCCCGCAGCCAGGGCAGCCAGGGCTATCTGCGCGCCGCCCACGGCGGCATCCTGATGCTGGATGAAATTGGCGAGCTGCCCCTCCAGGCCCAGACCCGGCTGCTGCGGGTGTTGCAGGAGCGCGTCGTCACCCCGGTGGGCAGCCACAGACCCGAGGCGGTGGATTTCTGGCTGGTCAGCGCCAGCCATCGGGATCTGGCGGCCATGGTGGCGGCCGGCACCTTTCGCGAAGATCTCTACTACCGCATCTGCGGCTGGCGCCAGCAACTGGCACCCCTGCGGGCCTGGTCGGTGCCCGAGCGTCAGGGGCTGATCCTGAACCTGCTCGCCCAGATGGACCCGGCGCTACAACTGAGCCGGGAGGCGGAGCAGCGGTTGCTGGCTCACCCACTGCCCGGCAACGTGCGCCAGCTCAAACAGGCGCTGGAGGTGGCCTGTGTACTGGCAGAGGGGCAGGGCTGGATTGAACCTGCCCATCTGCATCTGCCCGCCGTGGCGGGGGGAGCGAGCTCACCTTTGGGAGGGAATACCCTGCGCGAGCAGAGCCGGCAGCGGGTGCAGCAGACCCTGGCAGAGTGCGGCGGCAACGTAAGCGAGGCGGCGCGCCGTCTTGGCATCAGTCGCACCACCCTCTATCGGGCGCTGCGGGAGGAGGGGTGAAGGGTGTCGCGCCGTCCAGCGCTTGTGTAGACTGCGGTGGCAAGGACGTTTTTTCGTTATGTTTCCATCGCAGGGAGTGCGCAATGATCCATCTTACGACCGACGAGGCCCCCCGCCTCTCTCCCGGCGGCTGGCCGATGCCGCTTGCGCCCCATGGGGCCCGTGCCGGCTAGTCGGCACTCGTCTGCGCCCGGTGCGGCGCGTGTAATAACCTTGGATCTGGATCAGCGCGGTCCGGCGCTTCAAGGTGTAGGGTAAAAGCCCTTTTTCAGGTGTGATGCCGATGATCCCTTCCTATTCCCGCATGACGACGCTGTTGTTCTGGTGCCTGCTGGCGGCGAGCCTGCTGGCCATGGTGTTATTCGAATTCGGACCCGAGCGGCGGCTCGACATCCTGAGCCAGGCCGGTTTGTCCGTGCGTGCCCAGGATGACAGTGCCCACAAGGGCTCCTCCGTCGCCACCCTGAGTCAGGGGGGCGACAGACCCGCCATCCAGTGCACCCTGCGAAGCCAATATGCCTATCCTTTCTGCGAGCTGGTTCTGACCCTGACCGACCCCGAGCAGGGGCTGGATCTCTCCGGCTTCACCGGGGTGCGGGTGAGGCTGGATGTAGAAGGGCAGGGGGTACAGGCCTGGCGCCTTTATCTGCGCAACTACGATCCCGTCTACTCGACGCGGGAAGACGAGAGTTCCCACAAGTTCAACGAAGTGCTCTTCACCGCCAGGGATTTTGGCCGCGAGCAGGATGTCCCCCTGAACGTCTTCGCCCCCAGCTCCTGGTGGGTGCAGCAGTACGACATTCCGCTGGTCCAGCAGGGGCCGGATCTGCACCATGTCTACGCCATCGAGATCGCCTCCGATGACAAGATGCTGCCGGGGGAGTATCGGTTGCGGCTCGAGCGGCTGGAGTTCTATGGCCGCTGGTGCAAGCCGGGGGACTTCTATCGCTATCTGCTGCTGGGGTGGCTTGTCTACGGCGTGCTGCTCTTCCTGGTCCAGAACCTGATGTTCGGGGATCGGCTGCGCAAGGCCAGGGAGGCGCGCCTCGCGGCTGAAGCCCTGAGTGCGAGCCTGTGCGAGCAGAACCGGCGTACAGAGGAGGAGGCCCGTTACGATCCCCTGACCGGGGCCCTCAATCGGCTCGGCGGCGAAAAGCTGCTCGGGGAGCTCGGCGAGATGCCGCTCTCCTTCATCTATATCGACATCGATCACTTCAAGGGGGTCAACGACGGTCACGGCCACCCGGTGGGGGACGAGGTGCTCAAGCACATGGTGAGCGAGCTGCTGCGCCATTGCGACAGCCTGTGCCGACTGGTGCGCTGGGGCGGGGAGGAGTTCGTGCTGGTATGCCTCCATTACGACGAGGGACGGGCCGCCGCCCTGGCGGAGCGGCTGAGAGGAGCGCTGGAGGGGTACAGGCACTGGCCGCTGGGGCTCGGGATCACCGCCTCCTTCGGGGTGGCCGAGCGGCGCAAGGATAGCCTGGAGCAGGCGCTCAAGCGGGCCGACGAGGCGCTCTATCAGGCCAAGCAGAATGGTCGCAACCGGGTGGAGGTGGCGCCCGACTGATCCGGCGCTGGAGCCCATGGCCGGGCGGGGCTATCATGCGCCCCATCATTTATCCGAGGAGAGATGCCATGGCACAACACATTGGCGCCCTGACGCTGCTGGTGGCGGATTACGACGAGGCCATCGCCTTCTTCACCCGGGGAATGGGCTTCGAGCTATTGGAAGACACCCCCCTCGACGAGCCCGGCAAACCGGGCAAACGCTGGGTGCGGGTCGCTCCCAAGGGGGCTCCCGGCTCCGCCCTGCTGCTGGCCCGCGCGGCCAACGAGGAGCAGCGCGCCGCCATCGGTCGCCAGGGGGGCGGTCGGGTCTTCCTGTTCCTTGAGACCGACGACTTCTGGGGCGATTACGAGCGGATGCAGGCCTATGGTGTTCATTTTTGTGAACAGCCGCGCCTCGAACCCTATGGCACCGTGGTGGTGTTCGAGGACATCAGTGGCAATCGCTGGAACCTGCTGCAACTCGCTGCTGCCAACTGAATCTGAAAACGTTTATCATCCCGCCCGTCATAAAGTCATAAAAGTGTCACAGAAAGTTCTAATAATTGGCGCACCCATCTTCACAGAGGAGAGAGAAGGGATATGGCTAAGCGAATTCTGGTGGTCGAGGACGAGGCACCGATCCGCGAAATGCTCTGCTTCGTGCTTGAGCAGAAGGGATATGAAACAGTAGAAGCAGAAGATTACGCCGATGGACTGGCAAAGGTGCGCGAACCCTACCCCGAACTCATCGTGCTGGACTGGATGATGCCAGGTGGCAGCGGTATCCAGTTCCTCAAGCAGCTCAAGCAGGATGAGATGACTCGCCAGATCCCGGTGGTGATGCTGACCGCCCGGGGCGAGGAAGAGGACAAGGTGCGCGGGCTCGAGGCCGGTGCCGACGACTACATCACCAAGCCCTTCTCCCCCAAGGAGCTCACCGCCCGCCTGCATGCCGTGATGCGCCGTGTCTCTCCCACCTCGGTGGACGAGGTGATCGAGGTGCAGGGACTCAAGCTGGATCCTGTTTCCCACCGGGTCAGTGCCGAGGAGAAGGCCCTCGACATGGGGCCGACCGAATTCAAGCTGCTGCACTTCTTCATGACCCACCCCGAGCGGGTCTACAGCCGCGAGCAGTTGCTCAACAACGTCTGGGGTACCAATGTGTATGTCGAGGACAGGACGGTGGACGTGCACATTCGCCGCCTGCGCAAGGCCATCGAAGAGACGGGGCACGACAGATTGATCCAGACGGTGCGCGGGGCCGGCTACCGCTTCTCGACCCGTCTCTAGGTCAGGGCCAGTGCCGCCAGCGCCTGCCGGCGGGCATTGGACCCGGCTCTTTGCTGTCTCTAGGAGATCTTAATGTTGCAACCTTACGCCTGGCGGCGACAGTTGTGGCGAATGGCGTTCTTCTACAGCCCCTTCGTCTTGGTAGGTTGGTTAATCGATCATCTCGTTCTTTGCCTGCTGGTGGCCACTGTGGTGCACCTGGTCTGGCACTACCGCTTCCAGAAGCGGCTGTCGGACTGGCTGTGGCACGATCGCAGCCTGGTGCCGCCCCACGGCAGCGGCAGTTGGGAGCACATCTTCAACGGCATCTACAAGTTGCAGCAGCGTCACCGGGCCCGGCGCCGGGAGCTGGCGGGCCTCATCCGCCGCTTTCGGGAAGGGGCGGAGGCGCTGCCCGATGCGGCCGTGGTGTTTCGTACCGACGGCAGCATCCTCTGGTGCAACCGGCTGGCGGAGCAACTGCTCGGCTTTCGCTGGCCCGAGGATGCCGGCCAGCACATCGGCAACCTGATCCGTCACCCCGCCTTCGTCGCCTATCTGGGCAAGGGGCAGTATGACGAGCCGTTCGAGATGCACTCCCCCATCAACGAGGAGAAGTTCCTCGAATTTCGCATCATGCCCTATGCGGAGGACCAGGCCATGCTGGTGGTGCGGGACGTGACCCGGCTGCGCAGCCTGGAGAAGACCCGCAAGCACTTCGTCTCCAACGTCTCTCACGAGCTGCGCACCCCCCTCACCGTACTCAAGGGGTATCTGGAGATGACCGAGGAGCCGCCGCCCCCCGCCATGTGGGCCAAGGCGCACAAGGTGATGATGGAGCAGACGATCCGCATGGACAATCTGGTCAACCAGCTGCTCACCCTGTCGCGCATCGAGGCGGCGCCCACCGTGGATCTCTCCCATCTGGTGGACATGCCCGCCATGCTGGGGCTGCTGGAGCAGGAGGCGCGGGCGCTCTCTGGCGAGCGGGCCCACGAGATCGTCTTCATGGTCCAGCCCAATCTGCTGGTGCGCGGGGATCAGGATCAGCTGCGCAGCGCCGTCTCCAACCTGGTCTACAACGCCATCCACTACACCCCGGCGGGGCGCAAGATCACCGTGGAGTGGCGCAAGCAGGGGAGCATGGCGCTGTTTGCGGTGCAGGATGAGGGGGAGGGGATCCCCCCCGAGCATCTGGCGCGGCTCACCGAGCGGTTCTATCGGGTCGACAAGGCCCGCTCGCGCCACACCGGAGGGTCCGGGCTCGGCCTTGCCATCGTCAAGCATGCCCTGAGTCATCACGATGCCCATCTCGATATCGAGAGCCGGGTCGGTGCGGGCAGCCGCTTCAGCTTTCTCATTCCCGCCCGCATGGTGCTGGTGAAATAATATTTTGTGTCAATGTGTTAGCAACGAGATAAGGGCTGCATCGCAGCCCTTTTTTCAGGTTCATCGCGGCTTTCCGGGGAAGGCCGCCTTGATTTTCAGAAAAAAGTATTCTGAGTCCCTAAATCCATATGCCA